>NZ_LZIZ01000088.1:0-1091 GCF_001666915.1 Mycobacterium sp. E3339
GATCGCGGTGTCGCTGCTCAGCCTGGTCCTGCTGACCATCGCGCTCGCGACCCCCACCCACGACATGCGCATCCCGCGCAACCGGGCCGTCATCGTGCTGGTCATCGACGTGTCGGAGTCCATGGCCTCGACCGACGTTCCCCCGGACCGGCTGACCGCCGCCAAAGAGGCCGGCAAGCAATTCGCCGACGAGCTGACGCCGGCCATCAACCTGGGGCTGGTGGAGTTCGCGGCCAACGCCTCGCTGCTGGTCGCCCCGACGACCAACCGCCAGGCGGTCAAGGCCGCGATCGACAGCCTCAAGCCGGCCCCCAAGACCGCGACGGGCGAGGGCCTGTTCACCGCGCTGCAGGCCATCGCGACGGTCGGCTCGGTGATGGGCGGCGGCGACGGGCCGCCGCCGGCGCGCATTGTGCTGGAGTCGGACGGCGCCGAGAATGTGCCGCTGGATCCCAACGCCCCGCAGGGGGCGTTCACCGCGGCCCGGGCCGCCAAGGCCGAGGGCGTGCAGATCTCGACGATTTCGTTCGGCACCAAGACCGGCGAGATCGAGATGGACGGGCAGCGGGTCGCGGTGCCGGTCTCGACGGACCAGATGAAGATGATCGCCAAGCTCTCCGGCGGGCAGTCCTACACCGCCGGCACCGTCGACGAGCTGTCCAAGAGCTACAACGCCATCGAGAAGGACATCGGCTACCGCACCGTGCCGGGTCCCGGCAGTGCCGGGTGGTTGCGCCTGGGCGTGCTCACCGCCCTGATCGCGACGGCGCTGGCGCTGCTGATCAACCGGCGACTGCCGGTCTGATCGCTCAGGAGGGCAGCCGGCGGTTCAGGAACAGGCCGGCCAGGACGGCGCCGGCCATCGCGACGGCCCCCAGCAGCATCCAGGCCAGGCTGGCGTCGCCCTTGACGGTTTCGTAGCCGATCTGGCGCTGCAGAGTCGCGTAGACGTCCTTCAGCGACTCCAGGCTGTCGGCGTGGAACGACTGGCCGTCGGTGATCTCGCAGATCTTCTTCAGCGTCTGATCGTCGACGGGAACCGGGATGGTGGCGCCCTCGTACTCGACGGTGCCGTACGGCGTGCCGAACGA
>NZ_LZIZ01000089.1:0-7418 GCF_001666915.1 Mycobacterium sp. E3339
CTCCACCAGTCCCCAGGACACCAGGATCCCGATCACGTCGCCGGCCACCAGCACCGCGGCCGCTTTGACCAGCGCGCCCTTGCGGACCTTGGCCCAGAACTCCCGGTAGGCCAGCACCAGCAGCACGATCGCGACGATGTGCACCGCGAACCCGAGGTTCTCGCCGAAGGTCTCGGCCGCGGTGTTGTCACCCGCGGCGATGTCGGCGGCGTTCAGCCCCGCGGCCAGGATCATCTGGCCGAGCAGCACCAGCCAGGCGATCCGTTTGCGCGCGGTCAGGGCCGCGGCGAGCAGGGCGAGGACGAACGACCACGCGATGCTGGTGTCGGGGAAGTTGAACAGGTAGTCGTTGATGAACTCGCGAGGGACCTTGATGACCCACCGGATCAACGGGGACACGCTGGCCAGCAGCGACACGGTGGCGATGACGCCCACGATCCACCCGGCCGCCGCCGGTACCCAGCGATACCGGGAATGCGACCGGCCGCGGGGCCCCGAACGGGAGCCCGAACGAGATGAAGCGAGAGTCACAGACCGCGAGGATATGCCCTCAAACCGTGAAAAGCTTGGCGAAGCGCTAAGACTGGCCAGCAATAGTTCGCCGGGTTGCCCGAGTCTGCGGGTGGGGTCGAGGGCGAAGTGCGGAAAGCGGCCCCGTGGCTGCTAAACTGGCGTTCGCGACCATCCCGGCGAAGGCCAGGAACAGTAAGTGGAGTCCCACTCCCACCGCGGGCCACGAGGATTTCAAGGCCTGGCGGTCCGGTCACAGACATCGCGCATGTCTGTTCCGCGAGCAACGCGGGCGGCTTGACTTCAGGCCGCGATCGGTCGGCATTGGGCCCTGCGATTGCAGGGCTTTTCTGCTGGTGGTGTGGTGTTTCCGCCGCTGAACCCCCCGGAGCCGGGTCCCGGCCGCGATGCTAGGACACCTATCAGCCCAACAAGGGAGGCCCCATCAGCACTGAGACCCGCGTCAACGAGCGCATCCGCGTACCTGAAGTCAGATTAATCGGCCCCGGGGGAGAGCAGGTAGGCATAGTGCGCATCGAAGACGCACTGCGCGTCGCTGCGGACGCCGATCTCGACCTTGTCGAAGTCGCCCCGAACGCCAGACCCCCGGTCTGCAAGATCATGGACTACGGCAAGTTCAAATACGAGGCGGCGCAAAAGGCGCGCGAATCCCGCCGGAACCAGCAGCAGACCGTCGTCAAAGAGCAGAAGCTGCGACCCAAGATCGACGATCACGATTACGAGACCAAAAAGGGCCACGTGATCCGCTTTCTGGAGGCGGGTTCGAAGGTGAAGGTCACCATCATGTTCCGCGGACGCGAGCAGTCGCGGCCCGAGCTGGGCTACCGCCTGCTGCAGCGGCTGGGCGCGGACGTGGCCGAATACGGCTTCGTCGAGACGTCCGCCAAGCAGGACGGCCGGAACATGACGATGGTGCTGGCCCCGCACCGCGGCGCGAAGACCCGCGCCAGGGCGCGGCACCCCGAGGGACCCGGGGACGTCGCGGCGCCGGACGGCGATGCGGCCACCGACGCCCCTTCGCCCAACTGACCAGAGACGAATAGCGAGAACGAAGAGGAAACATGCCAAAAGCCAAGACCCACAGCGGGGCTTCGAAGCGGTTCCGGCGCACCGGAACCGGCAAGATCCTTCGCGAGAAAGCCAACCGCCGGCACCTGTTCGAGCACAAGCCGTCCACCCGGACTCGCCGCCTGGAGGGCCGCACCACCGTGGCGGCCAACGACACCAAGCGCGTCAAGAAGCTGCTGAACGGCTGACAGTTCGACAAGCCGAGCGGCGGCGCCGCTGCCGGCCCCGACCATTACTTAGAGAGTAGGAACACCCATGGCACGCGTGAAGCGGGCGGTCAACGCCCACAAGAAGAGGCGCAGCATTCTCAAGGCCTCGAAGGGCTATCGCGGCCAGCGTTCGCGGCTGTACCGCAAAGCCAAAGAGCAGCAGCTGCATTCGCTGAACTACGCCTACCGCGACCGCCGCGCGCGCAAGGGCGAGTTCCGCAAGTTGTGGATCTCGCGGATCAACGCCGCCGCGCGCGCCAACGACATCACCTACAACCGCCTGATCCAGGGCCTCAAGGCCGCGGGCGTCGAGGTGGACCGCAAGAACCTCGCCGACATCGCGATCACCGATCCGGCGGCGTTCACCGCGCTGGTCGACGTCGCCCGGGCCGCGCTGCCCGAGGACGTCAACGCGCCTTCGGACTCCGGAGAGGCCGCCTAGCCCCTGCTGACCGAACGTTCGGCCCGGGTCGCCGCGGCGGTCAAACTGCATCGCCACGTCGGGCGCCGGCGGGCGGGGCGATTCCTGGCCGAGGGCCCCAACCTGGTCGAGGCCGCGGCCGGCCGCGGCCTGGTCCGCGACGTCTTCGTCACCGAGGCCGCCGCGCAACGGTATGCGTCTTTGCTTGGCGCGCAGCGGTTTCCGGTTCATCCGGTCACCGAGCGGGCCGCCAAGGCGCTGTCCGACACCGTCACCCCCACCGGGTTGGTGGCCGTCTGCGAAATGCCGTCGACCCAACCGGCGGACGTGCTGGCCGGTTCGCCGCGGCTGATCGCGGTCGCCGTCGAAATCGGCGAGCCGGGCAACGCCGGCACGCTCATTCGCATCGCCGACGCCATGGGCGCCGACGGCGTGCTGCTCGGCGGGCACGGCGTCGACCCGTACAACGGCAAGTGCCTGCGCGCCTCGACGGGCAGCATCTTCTCGATTCCGGTCGCCTCGGCGCCCGACGTCCCGGCCGCGCTGGGTGCCCTGCGCGACGCGGGGCTGCAGGTGCTGGCGACGACGGTGGATGGCGAGACGCGCCTCGACGAGGCCACCGAGTTGCTCGGCCGGCCGACGGCGTGGCTGTTCGGCCCCGAATCACAGGGCCTGCCAACCGAAGTCGCGCGGGCGGCCGATCATCGCATGCGCATCCCGATGTCCGGGGGAGCCGAGAGCCTGAACGTGGCCTCGGCGGCGGCCATCTGTCTCTACCAGAGCGCGCAGGCGCTGGGCACGCTCAAGCGGCCCTGACGCGTCCCCGGGCCGGCCGCAGGCCCGCCAGCGACAGCGTCCCGTGCACCAGCGACCCGGCGCGTTCCATCAGCGCCTTGGCGGGGTCCAGCGCGGAGCGCGGCCGCGGGGGAAAGTAATGCATCGGCAGCCCGCGGCGGTCGCGGGGCGGGGCCATGAACGGCGGCGCCTCCACCAACGGCGCGTCGCTGGGCAGCCGCCCCTCGGCGCGGCGGTAGGCGGCCAGCGCGCGCGGGTGCAGCCGGATCTCGTCGGGCACCGCCAGAAAGGCCAGCTCGACCAGCTTGCCGAACAGCCGCAGCAGCACCTCGTCGCCCGGTGTCCAGCGCATCCCCGCCTTCTCGCGGACCGCGGGCTCGAACAGGCCCGCCGCGATCCAGCGCTGGCCGGCGACCAGCGGCTTGAACATCTGGTCCCAGATCGGCGTGGGCATCAGCACGAACTTCGGCTTGGGGATCCGGATCTGGAAGATGTCCAGCGTCGCCTGGTTGATCTCGAGCTCCTCGCGGCAAACCCGGTCCCAGTACTCGCAGAACGCCTCCCACGACGTGGGCACCGGGCGCATGCTCATCCCGTACATCCGGTACCACCGCACGTGCTCGTCGAACAGCTGCCGCTTCTCGGCCTCCGTCAGGCCCCCGCAGAAGTACTCGGCCACCTTGATCACCAACATGAAGAACGTGGCGTGCGCCCAGTAGAACGTCTCCGGATTCAGGGCGTGATAACGGCGGCCCGATGCGTCAACGCCCTTGATGGTGTGGTGATAGCTCTTGATCTGCCGCCCGGTCGCCGCGGCGCGTTCACCGTCGTACACGACGCCCATGATCGGGTACACCGAGCGCGCGACCCGCTGCAGCGGCTCGCGCAACAGGATCGAATGCTCCTCGACGCCGGCCCCCAGCTCCGGGTACATGTTCTGGATCGCCCCGATCCAGACGCCCATCATTCCCGTCCGCAGATCGCCAAAGTACTTCCAGGTCAGGGAGTCTGGCCCGAGCGGATCGTCGGATTTCCTTGGAATGGCAGTCATCTCGGCCTCCTGCGCTCACGATAACTTTGACAACGCACGTTGTCTACGATTTCCCCTCCGCGCGCCCGCAGGTGTTATCGACCTTCGATAGCGGTGTGGCGCCGCTGTGATCAGCCGATACGTTGCGAGCCGTGACACAACGGGCGGGGCCTTCGTTGCCCGCCTGCGGCGCGAGGAAATAACCTGGCCGAGTGGAACTCGCGCATCGCGATTCGGACTCGGGCGGGCCCGAAGATGTGACGGCTTCCGATCCTTCGGTGCGCGGCGCCGTGCGGTGGTGGCAGACCCGGAACCACAGCCCCGGCGCGGTGGCCTTCATCCGCCGGGCCCGACGGCTGCTGCCCGGCGATCCCGAGTTCGGCGATCCGCTGTCGACGGCCGGCGAGGGCGGGCCGCGCGCCGCCGCCCGGGCCGCCGATCGGCTGCTGGGGGACCGCGAGGCGGTGTCGCGCGAAGTGGGCCTGGGGCTGCTGCAGGTGTGGCAGGCGCTGACCGAGTCGGTGTCCCGGCGGCCGGCCAATCCCGAGGTGACGTTGGTGTTCACCGACCTGGTCGGCTTCTCGTCGTGGTCCCTGCAGGCCGGCGACGAGGCGGCGCTCGCCCTGCTGCGTCAGGTGGCGCGGGCCATCGAGCCGCCGCTGCTGGACGCCGGCGGCCACATCGTCAAGCGGATGGGCGACGGCCTGATGGCCGTCTTCGGCGACCCCACCGTCGCGGTGCGGGCCGTGCTGGCCGCCAAGGAGGCGTTGAAGTCGGTCGAGGTGGCCGGGCACACGCCGCGGATGCGGGTCGGGATCCACACCGGGCGGCCGCAGCGGCTGGCGTCGGACTGGCTCGGTGTCGACGTCAACATCGCCGCGCGGGTGAT
The DNA here is from genome assembly GCF_001666915.1 of Mycobacterium sp. E3339. NCBI lineage: Bacteria > Bacillati > Actinomycetota > Actinomycetes > Mycobacteriales > Mycobacteriaceae > Mycobacterium > Mycobacterium sp. E3339. The sequence goes on from NZ_LZIZ01000089.1 coordinate 4,944, forward strand.
GGAACGGGCCACCAAGGGCGGGGTGATGGTGTCAGGTTCGACACTCGATCTGATCCCGCAGAGCGAACTGGACGCGATGGGCGTCGTCGCCAAACGCGCACGTAAATCGGTTTTTGCGGGCAAAGCCACCGGCGTTCCGAACGACTTGGCGATATATCGTTTGAGGACTCATAGGGAGTTGACAGCGCCCGATCACACTTCCGAAACAAATTAGCCGACATAATGGATGCAATGTTTGGGGGCATCTTCGCCCGGCTCGCCCGGGTCCAGTTCACGGTGGGATACGTGGCGGTGCTGCTCGCCATCAGTTGCGCCATCCTGGCGCTCGGCCCGCACGCCCATGACGTGCTGGTCGAGCGGGCCAGCACCAACCTGCACAACCTGGCCCACGGCCACGTGGGCACGCTGCTGGGCAGCGCGCTGGTCGTCGACGCCGGTCCGCTGTACTTCTGGTTGCCCTTCCTGACCTGCCTGCTCGCGCTCGGCGAGCTGCACCTGCGCACCATCAGGCTGGTGGTGGCGTTCCTCGTCGGGCACATCGGCGCGACGCTGCTGGTGGCCGCCGCCCTGGCCGCGGCCGTCGAGTTCGGCTGGATGCCGGTGTCCATCACCCGGGCCAGCGACGTCGGGATGAGCTACGGCGCCCTGGCGGTGCTCGGCGCGATGACCGCGGTCATTCCCCAGCGCTGGCGGGCCGCCTGGGTCGGCTGGTGGGTGTCGGCCGGGCTCGCCTCGGCGATCATCGGCGGCGATTTCACCGACGCCGGCCACACCGCCGCCGTCGTCCTCGGCGTGCTGGTGTCCGCCCGGTTCCGCCAGCCCATCCACTGGACGCCGCTGCGGCTCGGGATGCTGGTGGCCTCGTCGGGCTTCGGTTTCCTGATCCTGGCCCATCACTGGGGCACGATGGCCGCCGCGCCCGCGTTCGGCGTCCTCGGCGCCCTGGCCGCGCACAAGCTGGTGCAGATCGTCACCGGCCGCGGCGCCGTGGTGGGCGACCCCGCGCTGAGGAGCCCGCAGCCCGTCACGACCGGCTAGGCAACCCGCCGCCCTTAGGGCGAAGCGCCCGCCGGGCCACACGCACCACATCACTATGATCGGCACTTGCCGCTGGGCAACTTCGAGCCCGCCCCTCATCAGCAAGGAGAGTGTCGCCGCGTGGGTGCTCAGCCCGTCGACCTGTCACCGGACGCCCTGGCCGAGGCGGTCGGCGCCGCCCGGGAGGCGATCGCGCTCGCCGGCGACCTGGACGCGCTGGCGCGGGTGAAGACCGAGCACCTCGGCGACCGCTCCCCGCTGGGGCTGGCGCGCCAGGCGCTGGGCGTCGTCCCCAAGGAGGAGCGCGCCGACGCCGGGAAGCGGGTCAACTCCGCGCGAACCGAGGTGCAGCGCGAGTACGACGCGCGGCTGGCGGCCCTGCGCGAAGAACGCGACGCGGCGGTGCTGGCCGCCGAGGGCATCGACGTCACGCTGCCGTCGAGCCGGCAGCCGGTCGGCGCCCGGCACCCGATCACCATCCTGGCCGAGCACATCGCCGACACCTTCATCGCGATGGGGTGGGAGCTCGCGGAGGGCCCCGAGGTGGAAACCGAGCAGTTCAACTTCGACGCCCTGAACTTCCCCGCGGACCACCCCGCGCGCAGCGAGCAGGACACCTTCTACATCGCGCCGGAGGATTCCCGGCAGCTGCTGCGCACCCACACGTCGCCGGTGCAGGTGCGCACGCTGCTGGCCCACGAGCTGCCGGTCTACATCATCTCGATCGGGCGCACCTTCCGCACCGACGAGCTGGACGCCACCCACACGCCGGTCTTCCATCAGGTCGAGGGGCTGGCGGTGGACCGGGGCCTGTCCATGGCGCACCTGCGCGGCACCCTGGACGCGTTCGCCCGCGCCGAGTTCGGTCCCGAGGCGCGCACCCGGATCCGGCCGCACTTCTTCCCGTTCACCGAACCCTCCGCCGAGGTCGACGTGTGGTTCGTCGGCAAGAAGGGCGGCCCCGGCTGGGTGGAGTGGGGCGGTTGCGGCATGGTGCATCCGAACGTGTTGCGGGCCGCGGGAATCGACCCGGAGGTGTACTCCGGGTTCGCCTTCGGGATGGGCCTGGAGCGCACGCTGCAGTTTCGCAACGGGATCCCGGACATGCGCGACATGGTCGAGGGCGACGTCCGGTTCTCGTTGCCGTTCGGGGTGGGGGCCTGATGCGCATCGCCTACAGCTGGTTGCGCGACGTCGTGGCCGCGGGCGCGCCCGGCTGGGACGTCGCCCCGGAGGAGCTCGAGCAAGCGCTGGTGCGGATCGGCCACGAGGTCGAGGATGTGGTCACCCTCGGCCCGGTCGAGGGCCCACTGACCGTGGGCCGCGTCGCCGGCATCGAGGAGCTCACCGGGTTCAAGAAGCCGATCCGCGCCTGCCGGGTCGATGTCGGTGAGCCCGAGCCCCGCGACATTGTTTGCGGCGCAACCAATTTCGTCG
>NZ_LZIZ01000090.1:0-1204 GCF_001666915.1 Mycobacterium sp. E3339
CCGGGATTCCCGAACGTGTGGAGTTGCCGACGGATCGGCCGTATCCGGCGGTGGCCGATCAGTGCGGGGACACGGTGGTGGTGGATTGGTCCGCGGAGCTGCAGCGGCGGGTGCGCGCGGTGGCGCGCGAGTGCGGCGCGACCAGTTTCATGGTGGTCCAGGCCGCGTTGGCGGTGCTGATCTCGCGTGTGAGCGCGAGTTCCGATGTGCTCGTGGGCTTTCCGATCGCCGGGCGGCGCGACTCGGCCCTGGATGGGCTGGTTGGATTCTTCGTCAACACGTTGGTGCTGCGGGTGGACGTGGCCGGTGATCCGACCGTCAGCGAGCTGCTCGGTCAGGTGCGCTTGAAAGGTCTTGCCGCGCTTGAGCATCGAGACGTTCCGTTCGAGGTGTTGGTGGAGCGGCTCAACCCGGTGCGGTCGTTGGCGCATCATCCGCTGGTGCAGGTGATGTTGGCCTGGCAGAACTTGCCCGGTGATCCGGGGTTGGCATTGGGCGACTTGCAGGTGACCCAGCTGCCGGTTGACACCCGCACCGCGCGGATGGACCTGGCGTTCAACCTGGCCGAGCGCTACACCGATGTCGGTGAGCCGGGCGGGATTTCGGGTGCGGTGGAGTTCCGCACCGACGTGTTCGATCCGGGCACCGTGAGCGCGTTGGTGGAGCGGTTGCGGCGGGTGTTGGAGGCGATGACGGCTGATCCGGGCACGAGGTTGTCGGCGATCGATGTGCTCGATGCGGGTGAGCGGGACCGGGTCGAGGCCTGGGGTCATCGGGCGGTGTTGGGCCGGGCGGTGGTTGAGCGCTCGGTGCCGGGGTTGTTCGCCGCGCAGGTGGCGCGGGTTCCGCAGGGGGTGGCGCTGGGTTGCGGGGGCCGGTCGTGGACCTACGAGCAGCTCGATGAGGCGTCAAACCGGTTGGCGCACTTTTTGATCGGTCACGGCGCCGGACCGGGCCAGTGTGTGGCGCTGCTGGTGCCGCGTTCGGGCGAGGCGATCATCGCGATCCTGGCGGTGCTCAAGACCGGGGCGGCCTACCTGCCCATCGACCCGGCCCTGCCCGACGAACGGATCGGGTTCGTGCTGGGCGACGCCGCTCCGATCGTGGTGCTGACCACCACCGCGCTACGCCGGCGGCTGGACGGGCACGACCTCACCGTGCTGGATGTCGCCGACCCCGCCATCGACACCCGGCCGGCCACCGC
>NZ_LZIZ01000091.1:0-10489 GCF_001666915.1 Mycobacterium sp. E3339
CCCACCGCCGACCACCACCGAACCGCCGCCCCCACCACCAACGGAGACACAGACAGTGACGGTGACGCCCGCACCGCCGCCGCCACCGCCGGCGCCCGCCCCGGCACCGCCCCCGGCGACCTCGACGGCGGCGGCCCCACCGCCGCCGACCACACCGGCCGGGCCGCGACAGGTCACCTATTCGGTGACCGGCACCAAGGCGCCCGGCGACATCATCTCGGTGACGTACGTGGACGCGTCCGGGCGCCGGCGCACGCAGCACAACGTGTACATCCCGTGGTCGATGACCGTGACGCCGATCTCCCAGTCCGACGTGGGCTCGGTCGAGGCGTCCAGCCTGTTCCGGGTCAGCCGGCTCAACTGCTCGATCACGACGAGCGATGGGACGGTGCTCTCGTCCAACACCAACGACGCGCCGCAGACGAGCTGCTGATGGTCAGCAGGTACTCGGCGGCCTACCGCCGTGGGGTGGGGGACGACACCATCTCGCCCGACGTCGTCGACCGCATCCTGATCGGGGCCTGCGCCGCCGTCTGGCTGATATTGCTGGGGGTGAGCGTGGCCGCGGCCGTCGCGCTGTCGGACCTGGGGCGGGGCTTCCACAAAGCGTCCAGTGGCACGCACAGCACCTCGTGGGTGCTGTACGCCGTGATCGTCGTGTCCGCGCTGATCATCGCCGGGGCCATCCCGATGCTGCTGCGGGCCCGCCGGATGGCCCAGACCGACCCGGCCGCCCGGGGGATGACCGCGCCCAATCGGCCGCCGGTGCGGCTGATGTCGCAGGCGCCGCGCACCGCGGCCGAACGCGCGCGGCAGCCGAGGGTGCAGACCCCGGCTCCGCCGGCCGACTCCGACTGGTCGGGCGAGGCGGTCGACCGGGCGTGGTTGCGCGGCACCGTGTTGCTGGTGGGGGCCATGGGGGCGGCGCTGGTCGCGGTCGCCACGGCCACCTACCTGATGGCAGTCGGTCTGGCCCGTCTGGTCGGCCGCGGGCTCGGCCGCTTCGTCCAAGGGTTCGAGCTCGTCGTCGGGACCGGGTTCGGCGACGTCCGCCGGCTCGGCACCCGGATCCGGTTCGTGGGGAGCCTCGTTCACGGAATCGGGTTCCTCAGGTTCCCATTCCGGGGGTTTCGGCCCGCTCATCGTTTCCTGCCCTGTCCAACTGCCTCACCAGCGCGAAAGGCACCACGGCTATCTGGTTGCGCGCGCATGGGAAATTCTCATTTGCCTGGGCAAAACATTACCGAACGGACAGGGGCAAAGAAGTCCTGGCGAACCCGCCACAGAGCACGTGATCTGATTGTGACCTTAATGCCGGCGAATCAGTGCTTCTCGGGGCCGACGTAATACTCGAAGACCAATCCGGCGACCGAAGCGAGGATGAACATCACCCCCGCGGTGATCAGCCACGGCAGCCACAACGCGATGCCCACCGCGGTCACCGAGCCGGACAGCGCGATCAGGATCGGCCACCAGCTGTGCGGGCTGAAGAAGCCCAATTCACCTGCTCCGTCGCTGATTTCGGCGCCCTCGTAATCCTCGGGCCGAGTGTCGATGCGGCGCGCCACGAACCGGAAGAAGGTGGCGACGATCAACGCGAGCCCACCGGTCAACGCCAGCGCGGTGGTGCCCGCCCACTCCTCGCCGCCGGTGGCGAAAAGCGCTGTCAGCACGCCATAAAGCACCGCAACCAAAATGAAAAACCCGGCGACGAATTCGAAAAGCCTGGCTTCAATATGCATTTGGTGTCCTAACCTACTGCTGGCTTCCGGCCAACTGGCCACGACGGGTGTCGAACGGGTGGGTGGTCACCGCGAGCGGCGCCTGGCCGATCGCCTGCAACGCCTGGGCGTTGCTCTTCCCGTCCATCCGCTGCTGCAGGTAAGCCTTGAAGTCGTTGGGCGGCACCACCCGCACCTCGAAGTTCATCATCGAGTGGTAGGTGCCACAGAACTCCGCGCAGTGGCCGACGAAGGCGCCCGGCTTCTGGATGTCGTCGACCTGGAAGACGTTGACGGAGTTGTTCGCCTCGGCGTTGGGAATCACGTCGCGCTTGAACAGGAACTCCGGCACCCAGAAGGTGTGGATCACGTCCGCGGAGGCCAACCGGAACTGGATGCGCTTGCCCGTGGGCAGCACCAGCACCGGGATTTCGTCGCTGGTGCCCAGGATCTCGACCTTGTCGAAGTTCAGGTAGGTCCGGTCCGAGGTGTTCAGCCCGCGCACCGGGCCGACGAGCTCCTCGCCGTGGGCGTCCTTGCCCTCGGGCTTGGACACCATCGCGTTTTTGCGCGCCTGATCGACACCGTCGTAGGTCAGGGTGCCGTCCTTGAAGTCGACCCGCTGGTAGCCGAACTTCCAGTTCCATTGGAAGGCCGTGACGTCGACCACGACCTCGGGGTCCTTGTCGACGTGCAGCATCTTCTCCTGCACGACCACGGTGAAGTAGAACAGCACCGAGATGATCAGGAACGGCGTCACCGTCAGCACCAGCTCCAGCGGCATGTTGTAGCCGAACTGGCGCGGCAGCTCGGTGTCGGTGGCCTTCTTGCGGTGGAACGCGGACGCCCAGAAGATCAGGCCCCACACGATGACGCCCACGACCAGCGAGGCGATCGTCGCTCCGACCCACAGCTCGCGGTTGATCTGGGCCTGCGGGGTGATGCCCTTCGGCCAGCCCAGACCCAGCACGTCCGACCAGCTGCATCCGCTCAGGGTCACCGCCAATACGGCGAAGGTGCCGGCCAGCGCCAGCGGCCGCAGGCGACGGGGCAGACCCTTACCAACACCCCCGGAACGGCTGCGAAAAAGGCCCCGAAAACTGCCCTGCGACAAACGTTGCGAACGGGCCTGCTCGCGAGGTGTCACGTTGGCGCCTCCTGCTCGGATATCGAATACTACGCAGCGTAGACCACGCCGCCGAGCGGGGCGCGGGTGCGTCCGCCACGGGCGCGTCCAAAGTGCGGCATACTGGGGCGCCGTGTGTGGTCTGCTGGCGTTTGTCGCTGCCCCGGACAGTGCCGGTGCCGACTCTGCCGCCCGGGCCGACGACGCGATCGCGCGTGCGTCGCACCTGATGCGCCACCGCGGCCCCGACGAGCCGGGCACGTGGACCGACCCCGGCGCGGACGGGTCTGTCGTTTTCGGCTTCAACCGGCTGTCCATCATCGACATCGCGCATTCGCACCAGCCGCTGCGCTGGGGCCCGCCGGAGGCGCCCGACCGCTACGTGCTGGTGTTCAACGGGGAGATCTACAACTACCTTGAGCTGCGCGCCGAGCTTTCCGACGCGCACGGCGCGGTTTTCGCCACCGACGGCGACGGCGAGGCCATCGTCGCCGGCTACCACTATTGGGGTGCCGGGGTGCTCACCCGGTTGCGCGGCATGTTCGCCTTCGCCCTGTGGGACACCGCGACGCTCGAATTGTTCTGTGCGCGAGACCCTTTCGGCATCAAGCCGCTCTTCATGGCGACCGGTGCCGGCGGCACGGCGGTGGCCAGCGAGAAGAAATGCCTGCTGGACCTGGCCGAGTTGGGCGGATTCGACACCCGCATCGACGAGCGGGCCGTCCAGCACTACACCGTGCTGCAATACGTGCCCGAGCCCGAGACCCTGCACCGCGGGGTGCGCCGGCTGGAATCGGGCTGTTACGCGCGGATCCGGCCCGGGCGGCCGCCCGAGGTCACCCGCTACTTCGTGCCCCGCTTCGCCGCCACACCGATCACCCGCGACACCGAGCAGGCCCGCTACGACGAGATCACCGCGGTGCTCGAGGATTCGGTGGCCAAACACATGCGCGCCGACGTCACGGTCGGGGCGTTCCTGTCCGGGGGCATCGACTCCACCGCCATCGCGGCGCTGGCCATCCGGCACAACCCCAAGCTGATCACGTTCACCACCGGTTTCGAGCGCGAGGGGTTCTCCGAGATCGACGTAGCGGTGGCCTCGGCCGAGGCGATCGGCGCCCGCCATATCGCCAAGGTGGTGCACCCGGACGAGTTCGTGGCCGCCCTCCCCGAGATCGTGTGGTACCTCGACGAACCGGTGGCCGACCCCGCGCTGGTGCCGCTGTTCTTCGTCGCCCGCGAGGCCCGCAAGCACGTCAAGGTGGTGCTGTCCGGGGAGGGCGCCGACGAGTTGTTCGGCGGCTACACGATCTATCGGGAACCGTTGTCGCTCAAGCCATTCGACTACCTGCCGCGGCCGTTGCGACGGTCGATGGGCAAGGTGTCCAGGCCGCTGCCCGAGGGGATGCGGGGCAAGAGCCTGCTGCACCGCGGCTCGCTCACGCTCGAGGAGCGCTACTACGGCAACGCCCGCAGCTTCTCCGACGCTCAGCTGCGGGAAGCGCTGCCCGGCTTCCGGGAGGACTGGACCCACACCGACGTCACCGCTTCGGTGTACGCCGATTCGGTCGGCTGGGACCCGGTGGCCCGCATGCAGCACATCGACCTGTTCACCTGGTTGCGCGGCGACATCCTGGTCAAGGCCGACAAGATGACGATGGCCAATTCGCTGGAGCTTCGAGTGCCGTTCCTGGATCCCGAGGTGTTCGCCGTCGCCTCCCGGCTGCCCGTCGAGGCCAAGATCACCCGCACCACCACCAAGTACGCGCTGCGGCGGGCGCTGGAGCCGATCGTCCCCGCGCACGTGCTGCACCGGCCCAAGCTGGGGTTCCCGGTGCCGATCCGGCACTGGTTGCGCGCCGGCGAACTGCTGGACTGGGCCAACGGGACGGTGGCGTCGTCACAGGCCGGTCACCTCGTCGACCTGGCCGCGGTGCGGCGGATGCTCGACGAGCACCGCAACGGCGTCAGCGACCACAGCCGCCGGCTGTGGACGCTGCTGATCTTCATGCTCTGGCACGCGATCTTCGTCGAGCACAGCGTGGTGCCGCAGATCAGCGAGCCGGTCTACCCCGTCCAGCTCTGACGCCGTCGGCTTCAAGCCGAGTGTGCGATGAGGGCTTCGCGCGTGCGTCCTGGGCGGAGATTTCTCAAATTTCGCGCCCTCAGCGCACGCGCGAAGCCGCGGGCGCACACTCGACCCGCGGTCGCCGTCAGGCGAGTACGGCGGCGATCTCGTTGGCCGCGTCGTCGCCGTATGCGCCGGCCAGCCGGCTCACCGCGGTCTCGCGGTTCCAGTCCCAGTTCTGCGTTCCGGTGGATTCCAGCACCAGCACCGCGACCAGCGAGCCCAGCTGCGCCGAGCGCTCCAGGCTCAGGCCGGCGCTGCGGCCGGTGAGGAACCCGGCGCGGAAGGCGTCGCCGACGCCGGTGGGGTCGGTCTGGCTCGTTTCGGGCACCACGTCGACGTGCGTCGTCGTGCCGTCGGGTTCGACGATGTCGACGCCCTTGGGGCCCAGCGTGGTCACCCGCAGGCCGACCTTGCCCTGCACGTCGGCCTCCGACCAGCCGGTCTTGTTGAGCAGCAGTTCCCACTCGTAGTCGTTGGTGAACAGGTAGGCGGCGCCGTCGACGAGCTTGTCGATCTCGTCGCCGGACAGCCGGGGCAGCTGCTGGGAGGGGTCGGCCGCGAAGGGCAGCCCGAGCTTGCGGCACTCCTCGGTGTGCACCACCATCGCGTCCGGGTCGTTGGCGCCGATGATCACCAGGTCCGGCTCGCCGATGGAGGACACCACGTCGGCGAGCTTGATGTTGCGGGCCTCCGACATGGCGCCGGGGTAGAACGACGCGATCTGGGCCATGTCCTCGTCGGTGGTGCAGGTGAAACGCGCGGTGTGCGCCGTCTTCGAGATGAGCACGTTGTCGCAGTTGACGTTGTGCGACTGCAGCCACTGCCGGTAGTCGTCGAAGTCGTCGCCGGCCGCGCCGACCAGCGCCACCTCACCGCCCAGCACGCCGATGGCGTACGCGATGTTGCCCGCCACGCCGCCGCGGTGGATCACCAGGTCGTCGACGAGGAAACTGAGGGATACCTTCTGCAGATGCTCGGCCAGCAGGTGCTCGGAAAATTTGCCGGGGAACCGCATCAAGTTGTCGGTCGCAATCGAACCTGTCACCGCGATCGTCACGAATATCTCCGCCCTTCGTTAGCAAGGTTATCTAGCTTACGCACGCGTTCGGACCGTCGCTGTGTCCACGGTCGGCGCGAAGCGGTGCGCTAGCCTCCCTAGGGAACTCGCTCGCGTCGCGGGAAACGATGCCCGGTCGGGGTATCCCGCACCCAGCCCCGCTGACAAGTCCCGACTACCACCGTAGGAGACCACGATGGCAGGTCCGCACTCGCCGAACCACAGCGTCGGCGGAAGCGGACCCAGCGGGCCTGAATCCCCGGCCGAATCACAGCCGCTCGAATTCCCCGATGACCCCCGCCCCGGCGGTCCGCCGCCCGCCAATTATGCCGGGCAGCCACCGCCGCCGATGCCCTACCCGCCGCGACGGTCCAAGCGGCGGCTGATCATCGGCCTGCTGCTGGCCATCGCGCTCGCGGCCGCCCTGACCGTGGCGATCGTCTACGGCGTGCGCACCAACGGGGCCAACACCGGCACGTCGTTCTCCGAGGGCGCGGCCAAGACCGCGATCCAGGGTTACCTCGACGCGCTCGACCACCGCGACATCGAGGAGATCGAGCGCAACGCGCTGTGCGGCATGTACGACGCCGTCCGCGACAAGCGGTCCGACCAGGCGTTGGCCAAGCTGAGCAGCGACGCCTTCCGCAAGCAGTTCTCCCAGGTCGAGGTGACCTCGATCGACAAGATCGTCTACCTGTCGCAGTACCAGGCCCAGGCGCTGTTCACGATGCGGGCGGCGCCCGCGACCGGGGGCCCGCTGCGCGGTGAGTTGCAGGGCATCGCCCAGCTGCTGTTTCAGCGGGGCCAGATCATGGTGTGCTCGTACGTGCTGCGCACCGGCGGCTCGTACTGAGTACGAGCCGCTAGCCGGTCAGTTGAACGAGTCGCCGCAGGCGCACGAACCGGTGGCGTTGGGGTTGTCGATCGTGAAGCCCTGCTTCTCGATGGTGTCGACGAAGTCGATGGACGCGCCCTCCACGTAGGGCGCGCTCATCCGGTCCACCGTCAACTTCACCCCGCCGAAGTCGGCGGTCAGGTCGCCGTCCAACGTCCGGTCGTCGAAGAAGAGGTTGTAGCGCAGGCCCGCGCACCCGCCCGGCTGGACCGCGATACGCAACGCCAGGTCGTCCCGCCCCTCCTGGTCGAGCAAGGACTTGGCCTTGGTGGCGGCGGCCTCGGTCAGGATCACGCCGTGCGTCTTGGCGTTCGACTCGTTTTGCACCGTCATTGCTTCTCCTACATGCCTCTCGTTGGCTGGGTCTTCAGGCTGGGCCCGAGAAAGTCCACTAGCTCAACGGTACCTTGCAGGACCGCTATTCCCGAGTCGCGCCGCAACCACCGAGGCCAAACCCATGAGCTGATTGGCCGCGTCGGCCTGGGCCAGCCGCACCGATCCGGCGTGATCGGCGATGGACAGGGCGGACATGATGCCCGCCGAGCGCACCGTGGCGTTGTCCAGGCCGACCTGTCCGGCCAGCACGATCACCGGCACCCCCCGCGGCCGGGCCGCGTCGGCGAGATAGCCCACCACCTTGCCGTGCAGCGACTGCTCGTCGAACCGGCCCTCGCCGGTCACGATGAGCTCCGCGACGTCCAGGTCGTCGGCCAACCGGGTGTGATGGGCGATGATCGCCGCGCCAGACTCGCACCGGCCGCCGAGTGCCAGCAGCCCGGCGCCGATGCCGCCGGCCGCCGCCGCGCCCGGTTCGGAGCTCACGTCGCGGCCGGCCACCGCTTCCAGGATCAGCGCCCACGCCTGGAGCCGGACCTCCAGGGCCGCGACCGTGACGGTGTCCGCGCCCTTCTGCGGACCGAACACCCGGGCCGCCCCCCACGGCCCCAGCAGCGGATATTCGGTGTCGGAGGCGGCGATGAGCTCCACGTTGGCCAGCTGGCGGCGGGCCGAATCCAGCCCGCCGAGCTCGGCGATCATGCCCTGCCCGCCGTCGGTGCACGCGCTGCCGCCCAGCCCGACCACGATCCGCGTCGCCCCCGCCCGCAGCGCCTCGGCGATCAGCTGCCCGACTCCCCTGCTGTGGGCCGCCATCGCGGTCTCGGGGGTGGGCGGACCGCCCAGCAGGGTCAGGCCGCACGCCTGTGCGCACTCCAGGTAGGCCGTCGTCGTGGCGGGGTCGAACACCCACTTGGCCTCGACCATGGTGGACAGCGGGCCGGACACCCGCAGCCGGCGCGCCTTGCCCAGGCGGCTGGCGAGCACCTCGACGAACCCCGGGCCGCCGTCGGACTGCGGGGCGACGATGAACCGGTCGCCCGGGCGGGACCGGGTCCACCCGGTCGCGATGGCCGCCGAGGCCTCCACCGCCGTCATGCTGTCGCCGTAGCAATCGGGGGCGACCAAGACGAGCATGGCCGGCAGCTGCAGACGGCCGGGAGCGAGGCCCAAGGCACCGTCATCCGAGGCCATCGACCCATCGTCCATCAGCGGCAGCCGTTCATCACGTGTAAGAGTAGGGCCAAAAGACGTGCTGACGCAGGCCTAATAGCAAGGCACTCCAAGCCAATTCCGGGGCGGCCAAGCAGCGAAGTAACCTGGCTCCTGTGAAGTTGATGGGCCGTAAGAAAGGCCAAGACGAGGACCTCGGCGGGGGCGCGGCGGCGCTCGACGCCGAAGGTGCCCCCGAGACGACGGCGCGCGGGTCGCGCGGGACGAGCCCCAAGGGCCGGCCCACCCCCAAGCGCGACCAAACGCGGCGCAAGGGTCCGGTTGCCCCGGCACCGATGACCGCGGCCGAGGCGCGGGCGCGCCGCAAGTCGCTGTCGGGCCCCAAGCTCAGCCGCGAGGAGCAGAAGGCGGAGCGGGCGGCCAACCGCGCCCGGATGTCGGAGCGCCGGGAGCGCATGATGGCCGGCGAGGAGGCGTACCTGCTGCCGCGCGACCAGGGCCCGGTGCGGCGTTACGCGCGCGACGTGGTGGACTCCCGGCGCAACCTGCTGGGCCTGTTCATGCCGGCGACGCTGTTTTTGATGTTCGCCATGTTCACCACGCCGCGGCTGCAGCTCTACGTCTCCCCGGCGATGCTGCTGCTGATGGCCGTGATGATGGCCGACGGGCTGCTGCTGGGCCGCAAGGTGAGCAAGCTGGTGGACGCCAAGTTCCCGGACAACACCGAAAGCCGGTGGAAGCTGGGGCTGTACGCCGCCAGCCGGGCGTCGCAGATGCGGCGGTTGCGGACGCCGCGGCCCCAAGTGCAGCGCGGCAGCCGTGTCGATTAGCCGGAAAGCCGCCTGAGCGCGGTGCGCACGCTGGTGCTCGGCGGGATCCGGTCGGGCAAGTCGCGGTGGGCCGAGGACGCGATCGCCGGGGCGCTGCCGGCCGGCCAGCCGGTTTGTTACCTGGCGCCCGGCCCGGCCGGCGCGGGCGACGCGGCCTGGGCGGACCGGGTCGCCGAGCACCGGGGTCGCCGGCCCGGGCATTGGTCGACGGTCGAAACCGATGACATCGCAAGCCAATTGCGCGCCTCGCCGGACACCCCGACGCTGGTCGACGACCTGGGCGCCTGGCTGACCGGCGCGCTGGACCGCCACGGCTGGGACGGCGGGTCGGTGGCGGCGCCGGTCGGCGAGGTGCTCGCCGCGGTCAGCGACTTCAACTCCACGCTCGTGCTGGTCAGCCCGGAGGTCGGGTTGGCCGTCGTCCCCGCCACCGCGTCCGGGCGCCGGTTCGCCGACGAACTGGGCAGCCTCAACCAGCGCGTCGCCGACCTGTGCGACCGGGTGGTGCTCGTGGTGGCCGGGCAGGCGGTCCCGATCAAGCCGTCGGGGGCCTGATGGAATTCGCCCCGGTATCGCCGCCCGACGCGGGCGTCGCCGCGGCCGCCCGCGCCCGCCAGGACACGCTGACCAAGCCCCGGGGCGCGCTGGGCCGCCTCGAGGACCTGTCGGTGTGGGCCGCGTCGTGTCAAGGGCATTGCCCGCCAAGGCAATTCGAGCGCGCCCGGGTGGTGGTGTTCGCCGGCGACCATGGTGTCGCCCGGTCCGGGGTCTCGGCCTACCCGCCGGAGGTGACCGCGCAGATGGTCGCCAACATCGACGCCGGCGGGGCGGCGATCAACGTGCTGGCCGACATCGCCGGGGCGACGGTGCGCGTCGCGGACCTGGCGGTGGCGGGCGAGGCGCTGACCGACCGGATCGGCGCCCACAAGGTGCGGCGCGGCAGCGGCGACATCACCGTCGAGGACGCGCTCAGCGCCGAGGAGACCGTCGCCGCGATCGCCGCGGGCCGGGCCATCGCCGACGAGGAGGTCGACGCCGGCGCCGACCTGCTGATCGCCGGGGACATGGGGATCGGAAACACCACCCCCGCCGCCGTTTTGGTGGCGGCGCTGACCAACGCCGAACCGGTCGCGGTGGTGGGCTTCGGCACCGGCATCGACGACGCCAGCTGGTCGCGCAAGACGGCCGCGGTGCGCGACGCCCTGTTCCGGGCGCGCCTC
>NZ_LZIZ01000092.1:0-55118 GCF_001666915.1 Mycobacterium sp. E3339
ACTCGTCGAGGCCCACGATCCGCAGCGGCCGGCTGGTGGCCGAGCCGTCGGCCGCCACCCGCAATGACGTCGGGCTGTTCTCGGTCAGTCGATGCACCTCGACCAGCACGGTGATGCCCGCGGACGATAGGAAATCGACTTCGGTGAGGTCGATGACCAGCACCGCGGGCGTGCCGGCCAGCGCGACGTCATTGCGGGTGGCGGCCGACGGCTCGGCCACCAGCCGGCCGCTGCGGATCGTGGGCCTCGACGAGTTCATCGACCTCTACCCGACCGTGGACGAAGCCTTGGCCGGAGCTCCCCCGGGCCCGACGCTAACCTGATTCGGGTGAATCTCGACGCCAACGCGGCCTCCATCCGCGAAGTCTGCGACGCGGGCCTGCTCGCCGGTGCGCTGACGGTGGTGTGGCAGCGCGGAGAAGTGTTGCAGGTCAACGAGATCGGCTATCGCGATGTGGACGCGGGCCTGCCGATGCGGCGGGACACACTGTTCCGGATCGCGTCGATGACCAAGCCGGTCACCGTCGCGGCCGTGATGAGCCTGGTGGATGAGGGCAAGCTCACGCTGAAAGACCCCGTCGTGCGCTGGGCGCCGGAGCTGGCCGAACTGCGGGTGCTCGACGACCCGCGCGGCCCGCTGGACCGGACCCATCCGGCGCGGCGCGCCATCCTGATCGAGGACCTGCTCACCCACACCAGCGGCATGGCCTACGGGTTCTCGGTGTCCGGGCCGATCGCCAAGGCCTACGTGCGGCTGCCCTTCAACCAGGGCCCCGACGCGTGGCTGGCCGAGCTGGCCAAGCTGCCGCTCGTGCACCAGCCCGGCGACCGCCTCACCTACAGCCACTCCATCGACCTGCTGGGCGTCATCGCGTCGCGCATCGAGGACAAGCCGTTCCACGAGGTTCTCGACGAACGGGTGTTGGGCCCGGTGGGCATGCCCGACACCGGGTTCTTCGCCTCCCCCGAGACCCGCCGCCGCGCCGCGACCATGTACCGGCTCGACGAACGGGGGCAACTGCACCACGACGTGATGGGCCCGCCCCACATCAAGCCGCCCTCCTTCCCCAACGCGGGCGGCGGGTTGTGGTCGACGGCCGACGACTACCTGCGGTTCGTGCGCATGCTGCTCGGCGACGGAACGATCGACGGCGTGCGGGTGCTCTCGCCCGAGTCCGCCCGCCTGATGCGCACCGACCGGCTCACCGACGAGCAGAAGCGCCACGACTTCCTGGGGGCGCCCTACTGGGTGGGCCGCGGCTTCGGGCTGAACCTGTCGGTGGTGACCGACCCGGCGAGGTCGGCGCCGCTGTTCGGGCCCGGCGGGCTCGGGACGTTCAGCTGGCCGGGCGCCTACGGGACGTGGTGGCAGGCCGACCCGACGGCCGACCTGGTCCTGCTGTATCTGGTCCAGAACCTGCCCGACATGTCCGCGGACGTGGCCGCGGCGATCGCCGGCAACACCTCGTTGGCGAAACTCCAATCGGCGCAACCCAAATTCGTCCGCCGCACCTATTCCGCACTCGGCCTCTAGCACCGTGGCCGACTACCCGCCCGATCGCATCACCGGCCCCCGGCTGGTGCTGCGCCGGCCCGTGCTCGACGACGCCGGCGCGCTGTACCAGCGGGTCGCCCGCGATCCCGAGGTCACCAAGTATCTGATGTGGGCGCCGCATCCCGACGTGGCGGCGACGCGGCGGGTGATCACCGAGAAGCTCAACGCCACGCCCGACGAGCGAACCTGGGCGATCGAATTGCGCCACAGCGGCGAGGTGGTCGGCCTCACCAGTTGTCGCCGCCCGGTGCCGCATTCGGTCGAGATCGGGTACTGCCTGGGCCGGCGGTGGTGGGGCAAGGGCTTGATGCGCGAGGTGCTCGAGATGCTGCTCGACGCGCTGGACGGCGACCGGGCCGTGTACCGGGTGTGGGCCACCTGCAACGTCGACAACGAGCGCTCGGCGCGGCTGCTGGAGCGCGCCGGGTTCGTGCTGGAGGGCCGGCTGGCCCGCCACGCCGTCTACCCCAACCTGGGCCCCGAGCCGCAAGACAGCCTGCTCTACGCCAGGATCCTGCGGTGATCCTCGGGAAACCCTAGACCGCCGGCGACCCGCCCTGGTCCAGCGCCCGGCGCGCGTAGGCGCGGACGTCGGCATCGGTGTCCTTCAGCGCGAGACCCAGCGCGTCGCGCGCGGCGGGCTCGCCCGCCCAGCGCGTCAGGCTCAGCACGGCCGCCTTGCGCACGTCGAGATGCGCGTCGGCGAGCGCCTCGGTGATCGCCGGCACCGCGACGCCGGGTGTGGCGCCCGCCAGGGCCCGCGCCGCGCCCTGGCGCACCTGCCAGGCCGGCGCCCGCAAGGCCGATTCCACGGCGGCGACATTCTCTGGGCCACAGCCTATTTCACCCAAGGCGGCCAGCGCCGCCGCGCGCACCAGCGGGTCCGGGTCGGCGGTCAGCGCGCCGACCGCCGCGGCACCGCCGCGCAGCGTCGCCAGGCCGGCCGCGGCCGCGATCCGGACCTCCCGGCTCTCGTCCCCGGTCGCGGCGACCACCCCGGCCACGTCGTCGACCGACACCAACGCCCGCACGGCCTCGATCCGCACCCGGTGGTCGGGATCGCTCAGCGCGCGGCGGTAATCCTCGGCGTCGCCGACCCGCCGCGCGGCCAGCACGTAGAGAGCGGCCGCGCGCACCACCACGTCGCCGGACTCCAGCCGCGGCTGGACGTCGGCGGGCTCGGGCAACACCTCGACGAGCTCGCGGATCCCGTCGGCGCCGGTGCGGCGCACGGCGGCGTCGGTGTCGTCCAGCGCGGCGATCAGGGCGGGCGCGTAACCGTCGGGGATGTGCTCGGTGAGCGTGGCCACCGCGGTGCGGCGCACCCCCGGATCGGGGTCGACCAGATACGGCCGCAGCCCGGCGATCGTCGGCTGCTCGAGGGCGAGCACCTCGGCGATGCGCGGCGACGGCGGCTCGAACGTCGTTGCGCCCGAGCCGATCCGGGACCGGGTGGTGGTGGGGGCCTGGCCGCCGACCAGCGGCGGCTGCTCCACCCGCTGAACGGTCTGGTCGACGGGCGGCAGGCCGTCCAGTTCCGGGACCGGCACGAAGTACGGCGCGACCGGCCGCTTCAGGAACACCATCCCGCCGTCGGCGTCCTTGCGCAGGTTGAGGTGATAGCCCCACTGACCGTCGTCGCGGCCCGGCAGGTCGGCCCGATCGTGGTAGAGGCCCCAACGGGATTCGGTCCGGGTGAGCGAGGACCGGGCGGCCATCTCGGCGCAGTCCCGGATGAAGGACACCTCGACGGCGCGCATCAGCTCGTGCGGATTGCGCGCACCCATGTCGGCGATCTCGTCTCGCATCCGGTCGAAGGTGCGCACGGCGATGGACAGCTTCGCCGCCGTCTTGGGCGGGGCCACGTAGTCGTTGACGAACCGGCGCAGCTTGTACTCGACCTGAGGTTGGGGTGGCCCGTCGGGATGCCGCAGGGGCCGGTAGATCAGCTCGTGCGCATCGCGCAGCTGGTCGTCCGGGAGTTGTTGTGGCGCATCCACACCCGCGCAGGCGGTCGCCGCGTCGGTGCCGGCGAGGTCGCCGAAGACGAACGCCCCGATCATGTAATTGTGCGGGACGCAGGCCAGGTCGCCGGCGGCATACAGGCCGGGCACCGTCGTGCGAGCGTGCTCGTCGACCCACACCCCCGACGCCGAATGGCCGCTGCACAAACCGATTTCGGAGATGTGCATTTCGATGTCGTGAGTGCGGTAGTCGTGACCGCGGTTGGCGTGGAAGGTGCCACGGGTCGGCCGTTCGGTGGTGTGCAGGATGTTCTCCAGCGCGGTCAGCGTCTCGTCAGGCAGGTGGGAGACCTTGAGGTAGATCGGCCCGCGGGCGGAGTCGATCTCGCTTTTCACCTCGGACATCATCTGACCCGACCAGTAGTCGGAGTCCACGAACCGCTCGCCGTGCGCGTTGACCTGGTAACCCCCGAACGGGTTGGCGACATAGGCGCACGCCGGGCCGTTGTAGTCCTTGATCAACGGATTCACTTGGAAGCACTCGATTCCCGAGAGCTCCGCGCCGGCGTGAAACGCCATCGCGTATCCGTCGCCGGCGTTCGTCGGGTTCTCGTACGTGCCATACAGGTAACCCGACGCCGGCAGCCCCAGCCGCCCGCAGGCGCCGGTGGCCAGGATCACCGCCTTGGCGCCGACCGCGACGAATTCGCCGGTGCGCGTGTGCAGCGCGGCCGCGCCCACCGCGCGTCCATCCTGAACCAGCACCCGCACCGGCATCAGCCGGTTCTCGATGCGGATCCGCTCCCGCATCGAGCGCTGCCGCAGCACCCGGTACAGCGCCTTCTTGACATCCTTGCCCTCCGGCATGGGCAGCACATAGGAGCCGGAGCGGTGCACCCGGCGCACCGCGTATTCGCCGTGCTCGTCCTTCTCGAACTTCACGCCGTAGCGCTCCAGCCGCTGCACCATCGCGAAACCGCGGCTGGCGGTCTGATAGATGGTGCGCTGGTTGACGATTCCGTCGTTGGCGCGGGTGATCTCGGCGACGTAGTCCTCGGGTTCGGCCTTGCCGGGGATGACGGCGTTGTTCACGCCGTCCATTCCCATCGCCAACGCGCCGGAGTGCCGCACGTGTGCCTTTTCGAGCAGCAGCACCTGCGCGCCGTGCTCGGCGGCCGACAGCGCGGCCATGGTGCCGGCCGTGCCGCCGCCGATGACCAGCACGTCGCAGTCGAGGCGGACGGGTGCCGCCGGGTCCGGAATCTCAATCATGCCGCCACCGAATGGTCCAGGGCCGCAATGATTTCGGCGCGCAGCCGGTCCCTGGGGAGTTCGCTGCGCGGATCGGGCACGTCGATCGACGCGCGCAGCGGCTCGCCGGCGCGGCCCAGCACGACGATCCGGTCGCCGAGCGCCAAGGCCTCGTCGACGTCGTGAGTGACGAAGACGATCGTCGTCGGATGCGTGCGCCAGGTGTCGATCAACAGCCGCTGCATGGCGGCCCGGGTCTGGGTGTCCAGCGCGCCGAACGGCTCGTCCATCATCACCGCGCGCGGCGCCCCGGCCAGGCCGCGGGCCAGCTGGACCCGTTGACGCATCCCGCCGGACAGGCTCTTGGGCAGGTAGTGGCCGAAGCCGGCCAGCCCGAGCTCGTCGATCCAGCGCTCCGCCTGCGCGCGCCGGGTGGCGCGCGGTTCGCCGCGCAACCGCAGCGCCAGCTCGATGTTGGACCGCACCGTGCGCCACGGCAGCAGGGCGTTGTCCTGGAAGACCATGCCGCGATCCCGGGAGGTGGCGGTGACCTCGGCCCCGTCGGCCAGCACCCGGCCCTCGTCGGGCCGCAGCAGCCCGGCGAGGGCGCGCAGCAGCGTCGACTTGCCGCAGCCCGACGGACCGGTGAGCACCAGGATCTCCCCCGGGCGCACCGTCAGGCTGAGCCCGTCGATCACCGGGGTCCCCGTGTAGGACAACCGAACTCGGTCCAGTTCGAGACCGACTGCTTTCATCGCGAGCCCTCCTGTGCGCGGGGCAACCACCGGGTCACCCGCCGGCCGACCACTTCCACGGCCGCCGACGTGGCGAAACCGAGGACGCCGATCGTGATGATGCCGACGAACACCTGCGGATAGGCCAGCATCGTGTAGTCCTGCCAGGTGCGGTAGCCGACGCCGAGACGGCCCGAGATCATCTCGGCGGAGATGACACAGATCCAGGCCACCCCCATGCCGACCGATAGCCCACCGAAGACGCCGGGAAGGATGCCCGGCAATACCACCTGGGTCAGCACCTCCCAGCGGCCCCCGCCCAGAGTGCGCACCGAGTCCTCCCACAGAGTGGGCAGCGCGCGCACCGCGTGCCGGGTGCTGACCATGATCGGGAAGTAGGCCGCGAGGAAGGTGATGAACACGATGCCCGCCTCGTCGGTGGGGAACAACAGGATCGCCACCGGCACGATCGCGATCGCGGGAATCGGTCGGGCCAGCTCGGCCAGCGGCCCGAACAGGTCGGCGAACAGCCGGGAGCGGCCCAGCAGTACCCCGGTCGCCACCCCGACCACCGCGGCCAGGCCGAAGCCGGTGAGGATGCGGATCAGCGACTGCGCCAGGTCGAGCCAGTACTCGTACGCGCCGAGCCGGCGCTGCAGCGCGTGCACGATCTGGGTGACGGTGGGCAGCGTGTCGAATCGGAGCAGCAGCCGCACCTTGCCGGCGGTGAGCAACTGCCACAACCCGATTGCGGCCGCGACCGACGCCAGCCGCAGTAGCCGCGACCGCCACGGCGAGGGCAATTGCCGCGGCCGGGTGAGCGTGGGCGTCGAGACGACGCCCAGGACCTGGTCGGCCACCACTTCGGCGGTCATACCGAACCTCCCAATGCCTGTTGATAATTCATGACGACGCCGCCCGGGTGTGCGGCCAGATAGCGCCGCGCCCCGGCCTGGGTGCCGAATGGCAGATAGTTCTGGCCGTCTTTGACCCAGATCGCCTTGTCGGCGAACCATCGGGTGCCGAGCTCGGCGTCGGGGACGTAGGCCGCGCGGACCTTGCCGCCGCGGCCGGTGGCGTCGGCGATCGCCCGCAGCAGCGCGGTGGGGTTGGCGACCGTCTGGGTCGTGTCGGCCCCGTCCAACCACAGCTCGCCGGCCAACGCGGGGTCGCCGGCGAGGGCCGACGGGTTGGTGGTGCGCGCGCGGGTCGCGGCGTAGTCCAGCCCGCGGGCGGCGAACACCGCGCGCAGCGGGTCGTCCACGGCGAACTTCGTGACGTCGAGGTCGGCGAAGTCACCGATCGACTTCAGGTACGGCACATCGCTTTTCAGCGCGTCGACGAGCGACGGCTTGAGCGTGGTGTCGAACGACGTCCCGCCCGGCCCGTTGTAGAGGTACACCACCTCCTGCGGCAGCCCGCTGGCCTGCGCGACGATGCGCGCGGCCTCAAGCGGCTTGTCGTTCAGGAAATCGGTGGCGTCCAGTTGCGCCTGCAGGAACGCCGCCAGCACCTCCGGGTGCGCGGACGCGTACGAGCGCCGCACCACCACACCGTGCAGCGTCGGAAAGTTCAGCTCGGCCCCGTCGTAGAGCAGCTTGGCCTTGCCCTGGTACACCAGCAGCCCCGGCCACGCGACGAACTGCGAAAGCCCGTTCACCTGACCGGATTCCAGCGCGGAGGCGCCCACCTGTGGTTGTTGGTTGAGCACCTCGACTCCGTTGACGCCCGCCTTGGCCAGCGCCCGCACCAGCGTGCCGTGGCCCGCCGAGCCCACGCTGGCCGACACCTTGCTGCCGGCCAGGTCGGCCAGCCCGGTCGCCGACGAATCGGGCGCCACCACCACCATGTTCAGCGCGCCCTTGGGGTTGTAGCCGGTGATCGACACCAGCTCGGTGCGGGCCAACGGGTTGGCCTGCGTCTTGGAGCCGTTGATCAGCATCGGGTAGTCGCCCATGGAGCCGATGTCGATCTTCTCCGCGAGCATCTGCGCGGTGATCGGGGCACCGGTGTCGTAATCCTGCCATCGCACCGCGTATTTGGTGCCGGTGCGCGCGGTGATGTCGGCGAGCCGGTGCTCCAGGTAGCCCTGCGCGCGCAGCAGCGTGCCGGCGGTGACGGTGTTGATGGTCTTGGACTGGTATCCGACCACGACGTTGACCACGCCGGAGGATTGCGAGAATGATTCCAGCGAGCACCCGGTGGCGAACACGACGACGGTGAACGCCACCGAAAGCAGCCGGAGGGCATGCTTTTCCATGATGGCTTCGGGTTTCAGCGGAGTAGATAGGGCATGTTGACGGTCACGGCGCCGGTCGGACAGCGGGCCGCGCACGGGCCGCAGTACCAGCACTCGTCGACGTGCATGTACGCCTTGCCGGTTTCGGGGTTGATGGCCAGCGCGTCGAGCGGACAGACCTCCACGCACAGGGTGCAGCCGTCGATACACAACGACTCGTCGATCGTCACCGGCACGTCGGCGCGAGTGTTGTTGACCAGCGTCATGTATCGCTCCTTATCAGGCTGCCGCGCATGGTGATTCGATCACCGCGCATGCGGATGTACTCCAAATCGACCGGCGTGCCGTCGGCGAGGCTGGTGAGCCGCTCCAGCATGAGTAGCGCCGCGCCGTCGGGCACCTGCAGGGTGGCCGCCGAATGCGCGTCGGCGGGGATGGCCTCCAGGGCCAGCGCCGCCGACCCCAGCCGCTGACCGCTGACCTGTTCGATGAGCGCGAACAGATCGTTGGTTTCCAGCGGGTGGTCCAGCACCCGGGCCCCGATGTCCGGGGTCAGGTAGGTCAGGTCGAGGCTGAGCGGCAGATCGCCGAGGTATCGCAAGCGTTCGATGAACACCGCCTGCTCGCCGGCTTGCAGCCGCAGCCGGCGGGCCACCGACGGCGGCGCGGTGACGGCCATCGCGGCGCGCACCTCGTTGCGCACCTCGCCGAGGTTCTTGAACGTCTCCTTCAACCCCAGCAGCGTGTCCAGGCCGTGGTCGTACTTGCGCTGGGCGACGTGCGTGCCAACCTTGGGTCCGCGGTCGATCAGGCCCTCGTGCTTCAGCACCGCGAGCGCCTCACGAATCGTGTTGCGCGACACCAGGAATTCGGCCGCCAACTCGTGTTCGGCCGGCAGGCCGCCGGGATAGGCGTCGGCGTGAATCTGCTGGCGCAACACGTCAGCCACCCGCCGGGCGCGGTCGGCCCGTGGTCCGCTGCTGATCGGTTGCGCCACGCGGCCACGCTAACGCAGCTCACGGGCGGTTTTTGGGTGCCCGAGAACGAACCGCCGCGGCGGCCGCGCGCATTGCGCCGGGGCGTATTCGATGACGACCAGCGCAAACAACGACCGTCTGCGCTATTGCGCCACCTCGGACACGACGCCGTCTTTCCAATCCCCGTGAGCGGAACGGCGCTCGGGCTCATGGGGCGCCCCCATTCGATGCCCGAACTCAAGCGGCACCAGCGACACGGCCGCCAACGGGAACAGCGCGCAAAGCGCCCATGCGGCCGGGTATTCGGCGGCCGTGATCAGTGCACCGAAGACCGGGGGCGCGGCGGCGGCCGTCAAACGCTGGGTGGTGTTCTGCAGCCCCAACGCACGGCCGCTCCAGAACGGCCCGGCGTACTCGGTGATGGCGGTGGCCTCCAGTCCGTTGTCGAGCACCGCGATCACCGAGATCGCGACCATGAGCAACACGTCGTAGCCCGAACCCGTGTTGTCGGTGAGGGCAAGCAGGAACAGGGCCAGCGCGGCGCCGATGGCGATGGTGCGGACCGGTCGCATCCGCGAGCCGACACGATCCGACCAGCGCCCGACCGCGATCCGCCCCGCCGCGCCCAGCAGTTGGCACAGGGTGACGAGCCCACCGGCGGCCGCGACCGACCAGCCATGGCGATTCATCAGCCAGACGAGCATGAACGTCACGGTCAGCGACTGCGGCACCATCAGCAGGGCGCTCACCGCGTGGATCCGCCACAGCACCGACGATCCGCGATAGGGGCTGGCCAGTTCCGCGCCGGTGGCCAGCCCGCGCGGTTTGCGCGGCGGATCGGCGATCCCCAGCACGCTGGCCACCGCGGCCACGGTGCACATGAGCGCCAGGAACATCAGCCCGCGACGGGGGCCGCGCTCGGCCAGCTCCGGAATCACCAGCGCGCCAAGGGCGATGCCCAACGGTTGTGCGGTCTGGCGGATGCCCATCGCCAGGCCCCGCTGATGCGACGGGAACCATGCGGACACCAGCCGCCCACCGGCGGTGTTGCAGCTGGCCGCCGCCATTCCACCGAGAAAGAGAAAGACGCCGATTTCGGTTATCGACTGAGCGGACGCCGCGGCATAGGCCGCCGCCGCCGTGAGGGCCGAACCGGCGGTCAGCACCACCCGCTCACCGACGCGGTCCAACACCCAGCCCCAAAGCACGAGCGTTACGACCATGCCCCAGCTCGGCATCGATGCCAGCAGGCCGGCTTCGATCAACGTGATGCCGCTGCGCGCCTGCAGCGAAGGAATCAGGAACGCAACGCCATTGATGAAGAGGAACGACGACGCCGTCACCCCCAAGGAGACGGCCATGACCGACCAGCGCGCGCCCGCGCCGATTCGGTCGGCGCCGCTGACCTCGGAGAGCATGAATCCATAGTGCACGCCATTCGCAGCGCCCCCGGGCGCCAAGACGCACCCGGAACCCGTGTAACTTATTGATTTATAAGGTAATTCAAATGTCTAGCTCAGTGATGCGGGCCGGTCCGCCGCCCTTCTACCTCGCGAGATACGCTGTGCGCGTGCGGGTTTGGAACCAGGCAAAAGCGCTGCGCGGGAGGGCGATTCATAGCCGGCGCACAGCGAATACTTATCCGCAAACTCAGGTCTTTCTCACCGCCGCTACCCTGGACAAGCATGAGCAACGTGTCACGGCAGGCGCTGACCAAGGTGCCCGCGGTCACCCTTGGTTTCTGGATCATCAAGATCTTGGCCACCACCCTGGGCGAGACCGGCGGCGACACGGTCACCATGACCTTGAACTGGGGCTACGCGGCGGGGGTCGCGCTGTTCGGCGTCGCGCTGGTGGCGTTGGTGGCCGCCCAAATCCTGGCCAAGCGTTTCCACGCCAGCCTCTACTGGGCGACGATCGTGGCCTCGACGACGTTCGGCACGACGCTGGCCGACTTCGCCGACCGATCGCTCGGCATCGGCTACACCGGCGGGTCGCTGGTGCTGCTGGCCTGCCTGCTGGCCACCCTGGGCCTTTGGCGCTGGTCGCAGGGCACCGTCTCGGTCACCACCGTCTCGACGCCGAAAGTCGAGGCCTTCTATTGGGCGACCATCACCTTCTCGCAGACCCTGGGCACCGCGCTCGGCGATTGGCTGGCCGACACCCGCGGATTCGGTTACGAGCGTGGCGCATTGGTGTTCGCGGCCGGCCTGGCCGTGGTGATCGCCCTTTACTACTGGACCGGCATCTCGCGCGTCGCGTTGTTCTGGGTCGCGTTCATCCTGACCCGGCCGCTCGGGGCGACGGTCGGCGACTTCATCGACAAGCCGGTGGCCGACGGCGGCCTGGCCCTGAGCCGCCCGCTGGCCTCGGCGGTGCTCGCCGCGGTCATCGTGGCCCTGCTCGTCGTGCTGCCGCAGCGGCCCGGAAGCCACCCCGGGGCGGCCCCGGAAGAGGCCTGAGTGCTCTCAGCGGGTTCCCAGCGACGCGCCCTACGCTGAAGTTGTCATGTCTGATACCGCACGCCCCGCGCGTCGTCAGAACGGCGCGCTCACCCCACTGCTGATTTTCGCCGCCACGGTCCTCGGTTCCGCCCTACTGGCGGCCGCGCCGGCCAACGCCGATCCCAGCCCGTTCAACACCCTCAATTGCACCTGCCCCACGAGCGCTCCAGCCGGCAGCCCGGCCCGGCACGACGCGATCGCGCGCGGGCTCCTGCGAGGGGAGCTCGGCTGGCCGGCGCAGCCCACGTCGGATCCGGGCCGGCAGGCCGGCTAACTCAGGCGTCCTCGCTGACGACCTGCGCGGCGCCGTCGCCGTTGAGCGCCCCGTTCAGCCCGGAGGCGTCCGAGGGCAGCTCGAAGGAATGAAACGCCGAACCCACCGCGGCCAACGCCGCGTTGCGCTGGGCCTCCATCCGCGCCAGCGCGGCCTCGGTGAACACCGACAACCCGAGGTCGGGGTTGTAACCGTGGATCTCTTTGACGTCGAGCTGGGCCAGGAAGTAGATGATCTCCTTGGAGACCACCTGCCCGGGAACCAGCACCGGGAACCCCGGCGGGTAGGGCACCACGAACGTGGTGGACACCAGCGTCTTACCCTCCGCCAGCCGTCGCCCCGCCATGCCGATCAGGACGTGCTCGCGGTCGGACTCCTCGTATCCGGCGTAGAAGGCCGACCGCATGTCGCCGAACATGCACGCGTCGACGGGCCGGAAGGCCATGTCGAACTCGCTGAAGTCGGGCAGGTGCGGCAGGTCCTGGGTGATCTCCTCGACGTGCCGCTCCTGCAGCGCCCGGTCGGCGACGCTGGCCGCCTTCTCGACGCGATCGAAATCGATTGCCACCCTGCGTAACACGTCGAGCAGATAGTGCACGCTCGACCACGTGACCCCGATGGTGAAGATCAACAGCACGCTGTTGATCGACGTCTTGTTGATCTGGATGCCGAATCGCTCCATCAGGATCTTCTCGCGGAAGTCGTAGCCGTTCATCCCGGTCTTGCCGACGAACAGGGTCACCCGCGTCGCGTCCAGCACGAACTGATCCGACCGCCAGGCCTCGTTCCACTCGGCCAGCGCACCCTGCCGAACCTCCCGGTACGAACTCACCGACGACGCCCGGAACTCCTCGGGCACCAGGTCGGACTCGTCGAGGATACGAAACCACTTGCTGATCAACCGGTCTCGGCGCACCCGGTGCCGGAAGACCAGCGCCATGTCGTAGGTCTGCCGGACCAGCTGGAAGCCCTCGATGTCGACCTGCCGGCGCGCCAGGTCCAGCGAGGCCAGCAGCTGCTGGTTGGGCGAGGTCGAGGTGTGGGTCAAAAACGCCTCACCGAACGCGTCGCGCGTCAGCGCGTTGAAATCCTGGTCGCGGATGTGGATCATCGACGCCTGCCGAAGCGCCGACAGCGACTTGTGCGTCGAGTGCGTCGCGTAAACGCGGACCCGCGCGTTGGCGGGGTCGGGCAACAGCGGGCGTTCCACCCACTCCGACCGGTCGACGCCTTCCATCTCCGCCGCCCAAACCCGATGCTCCGCAGCGTATTCCGGCGACGCCAGCATCTGCTCGAGGCGCTCGGCCGCCACCATCGCGGTCCGCTGCCGGGCCCACGGCACGGCCGTGGCGAACGCGTACCAGGCCTCGTCCCACAAGAAGACGATGTCCGGCTTGATCGCCAGCACCTCCTTCATGACCTGCAACGGGTTGTAGACCACGCCGTCGAAGGTGCAGTTGGTCAGCAGCAGCATCCGCACCCGGGACAACTGACCGGCGGCCTCGAGATCCAGCAGCGTCTGCTTGATCGTTCGCAGCGACACCGCCCCGTAGATGGCGAACTGCGGCAACGGATACGCGTCGAGGTACAGCGGGTAGGCGCCTGCCAGCACCAGCCCGTAGTGGTGCGACTTGTGGCAGTTGCGGTCGATCAGCACGATGTCGCCCGGCCTGGTCAGGGACTGGACGACGATCTTGTTGGCGGTTGAGGTGCCGTTGGTGACGAAATACGTGTGGTCGGAATTCCACGTGTGCGCGGCCTTGTCCATCGCCTTCTTGATGTTGCCGTGCGGGTCGAGCAACGAGTCCAGGCCACCGGACGTGGTCGAGGTCTCGGCCATGAAGATGTTGCGGCCGTAGAACTCGCCCATGTCCTGCAACGACTTCGAGTTGAAGATGCTGGCACCACGCGCGACGGGCAGCGCGTGGAACTGGCCCACGGGCGCCGCCGCGTACGCGCGCAGCGCATCGAAAAACGGTGTGGCGTAACGGTTCCGCAGCCCGGCAAGCACCGTGCTGTGCAGGTCGGTGACGTCGTTGAGCCGGTAGAACGTCCGGTCGTAGACGTCGGGCTCGGTGTCGTCGCCCGCCGCGATCGACTCGTCGGTGAGCAGGTACAGGTCGATGTGGGGCCGCAGCTCGCGGATCCACTCGCCGCACTCCACCCAGTCGTTGGCGTGGTCGGGAATGGCGCCGCCCTCCGCGGCCTCGTTGGGCCCGAGCAACGTGTTCATCAGCGGCAGCCGGTCGCGGGACCGCAGCGGCAGGTCGTCGCGGATGATCGCGGCCTGGATCTCGCCGTTCAGCGCGACCGCGGTGATGGCGTCTTCGACGCTGGGCACCACCAGGATTTCGAACTGCACGTCGTCGGACGCGTTACGCAGGGCCCGCAGGCACTCGGCCAGGCAGTCGGGCGCCGTCGCAGGCGCGTCGTCGGCGAGCAACACGGTGTAGAACTGCTGCTGTTTGGCCTGGGCCACCAGCTCCTGGTCGCCCAGCGGTGCCGAGGTGTCGAAAAGCCCTGCGCGGTCGCCGTATTCGCTCAGCAGCCGCACCGCCATGGATACCTCTTCGGTGAGCCGCACCGTGGAGAGGCTCTCGAGGTGCGCCCGGAAGCTCGCCAGGTTCGCCGCGCCGGGATACAGCCAGTACCGCTCGTAGGCCGCGATGCGGTCCATCAGCCGCTTGACCCGGGCCACGTCGTGCGTCTTGTCGAGCCCGGCCAGGTCGACCTCGGCGAGGTGACGGCACGCGTCGTCGAGCAGGTTCCAGGTGTCGACGCGGGCGTAGGACGGGTTGGCCACCGCCGCCAGCGCGGAGACCCGGAGGCGTCGCGGCTGGGTGGTGTATCGAGTCATATCTCACCTGTTCTTCTGGGCGACTTGTATTCTCACCCCGCCGCACCGCACGCGTCATCGTTTCGCGTGAGGTCCCTTCAGCTGTTCAACTCGTCGTCATCCTCGTCGGCGTCCACGACGCGCCGGTTGCCGCGCGTGGTTTCCACCCAGCGCAGCACCGGAAGCTCCCAGCGGCGGGCCGGCAGCTCGGTCACGTCGGACAGCGACCGCACCACGGATTGCGTCAGGCCCATCAGCGCGGCCATCACCGGCAGCAGCGGCTGCAGCGGCTTGGCGGCGGTGCGGACCGTGCTGATGCGGCGGGCCACGATCAGCCGTTCGACGCAGTGGTACAGCCAGGCGCCCACGGCCAGCGCGTAAATCGACAGCGCCGACGCGACGATCGCCCACCCGAATGCGGCGCACACGACGGCACCCAACACCACCGTCGCGGCCAGCAACCCCGCGACGACGGCGCGCAGCTCCAGCCGGGTCACGCCTGGTGTTCCTCGTTCTCCGCCGGGGCGGCGGCGCGGACGCGGACCGCCGCGGCGGCCGCCCGGATCTGCGGCGTCACCAGCATGACCTGGCCCAAGACGCCGTTGACGAAGGCCGGTGAGTCGTCGGTGGACAGCTCCTTGGCCAGCTGGACGGCCTCGTCCACGGCGACCGGCTCGGGGACGTCGTCGGCGTAGAGCAGCTCCCACACCGCGACGCGCAGGATGGCGCGGTCGACGGCGGGCAGCCGGTCCAGCGTCCAGCCCTGCAGGTGCGAGCTGATCAGTTCGTCGATGTGGGCGGCGTGCTCGCCGACCCCCCGCGCCGCCGCGACCGTGTACGGCTGCAGCGGCGCCACGTCCGGGTTGGCCGCGGCCAGCGTCGCGCGCCCGTCGACGACCTCGGCCGGGCTCAACCCGCGGGCCTCGGCCTCGAACAACAGGTCAACGGCACGCTTGCGGGCCTGATGGCGCCCCCTGACGGGCCTGCTCACGCGTTGACGCGCCCCAAGTAGCTGCCGTCGCGCGTGTCCACCTTCAGCTTGTCGCCGGTGTTGATGAACAGCGGCACCTGGATCTCGGCCCCGGTTTCCACGGTGGCGGGCTTGGTGCCGGCGCTGGACCGGTCGCCCTGCAGACCCGGCTCGGTGTGGGTGACCTCCATCTCGACCGACACCGGCAGTTCGATGTACAGGGGCGCCCCGTTGTGGAACGCCACCTGCACCGGCAGGCCCTCGAGCAGGAATCGGGCGGCGTCGCCGACCAGCGACTCGGGCAGCGGGTGCTGCTCGTAGTCCTGGCTGTCCATGAACACGAAGTCCGACCCGTCGCGGTAGAGGTAGGTGGTGTCGCGCCGGTCGACGGTGGCCGTCTCCACCTTCACGCCGGCGTTGTACGTCTTGTCGACGACCTTGCCGGAGAGCACGTTCTTCAGCTTGGTGCGCACGAAGGCCGGGCCCTTGCCGGGTTTGACGTGCTGGAACTCGACGATCTGCCAGAGCTGGCCGTCGATCACCAACACCAGTCCGTTCTTGAAATCGGCGGTGCTTGCCACGGTTCGGTGTATCTCCTAGAGGAATGGACGGTCGTTCGCCGACCGCCCGCAATTTGTCCGTCAGTCTAGAGCGCGGCGCGACCCGGCCCAGCGCGTCGGGGGACCTAGGACCGGCGGGACGCCGGCCGGTCCGTGCCCTGTTCCGGGCGGCCGCCGGCGGCCTCGCCGGCCGGGGGCAGCCGGTTGATCATCGTCAGGAAGGGGACGTTCAGCTTGGCCCCGCCGGAGAACGGCACCGGGACCGCGAAGTAGACGATCTGAAGCTCCAGCCGCAGCTCCCGCAGGGGCTGGGCGTGCAGTTCCCACCGAAAATCCCGCAGGCGCGCCAGGCCGCGTTCGATTGGTTCCACCCCATTCACGCACCCGACTGTACCCTCGGCGGCGCGCCGCCGATCGGCGCGGCCTAGCTCAGAACCGCCAGCTCCTTGGGGAACCTGGTCAGCAGTTCGGGTGTCCGTCCGCGCTTCTCGTCGGGCACGACCAGGGTGTCCTCGATGCGGACGCCGCCGCGGCCCGGCAGGTAGACGCCGGGTTCGACGGTCACCACCGAACCCGCCAGCAAGGTGCCGGTGGAGGTGGCGCCGATTCCCGGCGCCTCGTGGATCTGCAACCCCACGCCGTGCCCCAGGCCGTGGCCGAACTGCTCGCCGTAGCCCGCATCGACGATCAACTGCCGCGCCGCGCCGTCGACGTCGCGCAGGCTCGCACCCGGGGTCAGCGCCTCCCGGCCGGCCCGCTGCGCGTCGGCGACCAGCTGGTAGATCTCCAGCTGCCAGTCGGCGGCCTTGCCGAGCACGAAGGTGCGGGTCATGTCGGAGTGGTAGCCGGCCACCAGCGCGCCGAAGTCGATCTTGACGAAATCGCCGGTGGCCAGCGCCGCGTCGGTGGGCCGGTGGTGCGGGATCGCCGAATTGGGCCCGGCGGCCACGATGGTCTCGAACGAGATCGCGTCGGCGCCGTGGTCGAGCATCAGCGCCTCCAGCTCCCGGCTCACCTCGCGTTCGGTTCGCCCGGGCCGCAGCCCCCCACGCTCCACCAGGTCGGCGAGGCCGGCTTCGGCGGCCTCGCAGGCCAGCCGCAGCAGCGCCACCTCGCCGTCGTCCTTGACCTCACGCAGCGCCTCGACGGTTCCGGCGGCCCGCACCAGCTCGGTGGCGGCCTTGCGCTCGCCCAGTTCGCCGGTCAGGACGTCGAAGGCGTCGACGGTGACCACGTTGCTTTCGAAGCCCAGCCTGCCCACGCCCGCCTCGGCGGCCCGGCCGACCAGATGGCGCCCGAGGGCGCGTTCGATGGCGATCTCGAGGCCGGGCGCCTGCTCCGCCGCCTGCGTGCGGTAGCGGCCGTCGGTGGCCAGCACGGGGCCCCGATCGTCGGCGAACACCAGCAACGCGCCGTTCGAGCCGGTGAAACCGCAGAGGTAGCGCACGTTGTTCAGGTCGCTGACCAGCATCGCGTCCAGTCCGCTGGCACTGATTTGCGCTTTCAGGTTGTCCCGACGCTGAGAATGTGTCACGACCCTTGACGGTACTCGCTACGCTGATTGCCCATGAGGAGCTGGATGGTGCGCGGATTGGTCTACGCCGCCGTGATGATCGTCGTCCGTTTGTTGCAGGGGGCGCTCATCAACGCGTGGCAGACGCAGGCAGGACTTTTCAGCGTGGTGCTGCTGCTGTTGTTCGTCATCGCCGTGGCCGTGTGGGGGGTGTTCGACGGCCGGGCCGACGCGATCGCCAACCCGGACCCCGACCGCCGCGGGGACCTGGCGATGACCTGGTTGCTGGCCGGGCTGGTGGCGGGCGTCCTGTCCGGCGCCGTCTGCTGGCTCATCGCGCTGGTGTACAACGGGCTCTACACCGGTGGGCTGATCAACGAGGTGACCACGTTCGCCGCGTTCACCGCGCTGTGCGTGTTCCTGCCCGGGATCATCGGCGTGACCATCGGCCGTTGGCGGGTCGACCGCAATCCCCCGCCCCGGCGGCAGGGAACCGACGAGGAGCGCGCCGACACCGACGTCTTCTCCGCGGTCCGCGGTGACGACGCGCCGACCGGGGAGATCCCCGCGGCGGGTGCGCAGCACGAGGAGCGGACCGCCGCGGTCGCCACGGCCGAGCGCGATGCGCCCACCGAGGCGGCGCGCACCGGCGAAGGCGAAGCACCCACCGAGACGATCCCCAAGAGCGAGGACGACCCCAAGACCGAGGTGATCCGCAAGCCGGGCACCGAGGCCGGCAAGGACTAGCGCAGGGTTAGTTCGGCGCGGCTTCCGCCAGGTAGCGCAGGGCAAGCAAATAGCCCTGGACGCCCAGCCCGACGATCACCCCGGTCGCCACCGGGCTGAGGTATGAGTGGCGGCGAAACTCTTCGCGGGCATGCACATTGGAGATGTGCACCTCGATCAGGGGCGCGCGCAACTCGGCGCACGCGTCGCGCAGCGCCACCGAGGTGTGGGTCAGGCCGCCGGCGTTGAGGATCACCGGCTCGCCCGCGTCGGCGGCCGAATGGATCCAATCCAGCAGCTGGGCTTCGTCATCGCTTTGGCGCACAACGGCTTTCAGGCCGAGCGCGGTGGCCTCCCGCTCGATGAGCTCGGCCAGCTGGTCGTGCGTGGTGTCCCCGTAGACGTCCGGCTCCCGGCGGCCCAGCCGGCCCAGGTTGGGGCCGTTGATGACTTGCACGGTCACGGTCATCGGGCCCCCTCTTCGCCGCACACTCCCGCGTACGCCGCCGCCAGCAGCGCCGGGTCGGGGCCGGCCAGCCGTCCCGGCTTGGCCAACCCGTCGAGGACCACGAACCGCAGCACGCCGGCCCGCGACTTCTTGTCCTGCGCCATGTATTCCAGCAGCTGCGGCAGCGCGTCCGCGTCGTAGCTGACCGGCAGGCCGAGCGCCGACAGCACGGTGCGATGGCGCCGCGCGGTCGCGTCGTCGAGCCGGCCGGCGAGCCGGCCCAGCTCCGCGGCGAACACCAGGCCTACCGATACCGCGGCCCCGTGGCGCCACTCGTAGCGCTCCCTGCGCTCGATCGCGTGCGCCAAAGTGTGGCCGTAGTTGAGGATTTCGCGCAGCTCCGACTCCTTCTCGTCGGCGGCGACGACGTGTGCCTTGACGGCGATCGAGCGCCGGACCAGTTCCGGCAGCACGTCACCCGCGGGGTCGACGGCGGCGTCGGGGTCGGCCTCGATGAGATCGAGGATCACCGGGTCGGCGATGAATCCGGCCTTGACCACCTCGGCCATGCCGGCGACGAGTTCGTTGTGCGGCAACGTTTCCAGGGTCGCCAGGTCGACCAGCACCGCCAGCGGTTGGTGGAACGCGCCGACCAGGTTCTTGCCCGCGTCGGTGTTGATGCCCGTCTTGCCGCCGACGGCGGCGTCGACCATGCCGAGCAACGTGGTGGGGACGTGGACGATGTCGACGCCGCGCAGCCAGGTGGCCGCCGCGAAGCCGGCCACGTCGGTGGCCGCGCCGCCGCCGAGGCTGACCACCGCGTCTTTGCGGTCAATCCCGATGCGGCCGAACACTTCCCAGAGGAACCCGACGACCGGCAGGTCCTTGCCGGCTTCGGCGTCCGGGATTTCGATGCGGTGGGCGTCAACACCCTTGTCCGCCAGGCGGCTTCGAATCGCCTCGGCGGTGTGCGCCAGGGCCGGTTGGTGCACGACGGCCACCCGGTGCCGGTCGCAAAGCAGTTCGACGAGCTGGTCGCCCAGGTCGGTGCCGATGACCACGGGGTACGGCGGGTCGACGGCCACCTGCACGGTGACCGGCGCGGTCATGTGGCGGCCTCCGCGTGCGCGTTCTCCGGCGTCTGCAGCCGGGACACGATGTAGCGCACCACCGCCCCGGGATTGCGGCGGTTGGTGTCGACCCGGATCGTCGACACCCGCCGGTACAGCGGGGCCCGCTTCGCCATCAGCGCCTTGTATTTCGAGTACTTCTCGGCGTCGTCCGCCGCGGCGAGCAGCGGGCGCACCGTGCTGCCGCCGGTGCGGCGCACGCCTTCGTTGGCGCTGATCTCCAGGTAGATGACCGTGTGGCCGGCCAGCGCCTCGCACACCCCCGGGCTGGTGACGGCGCCGCCGCCCAGCGACAAGACGCCGTCGTGGTCGGCCAGCGCGGCACGCACCGTGTTTTCCTCGATGCGGCGGAACTCCTGCTCCCCGTCGGTGGCGAAGATGTCGGCGATGCTGCGCTGAGTCTGCTGTTCGATGGCGGTGTCCGTGTCGAGGAATCCGACGCCGAGCGCCTTGGCCAGGCGCCGTCCGATGGTGGACTTGCCCGACCCCGGCAACCCGACGAGTACCGCCCTGGGTGCCATCAGGCGGTACCCCGGGCGGCCGGCGATTCGCGGTCGGCGACCGCGCGCTGGTACGCCTCGATGTTGCGGCGGGTCTCGGTGAGCGAATCGCCGCCGAACTTCTCCAGGGCCGCCCGGGCCAGCACCAGCGCCACCATGGCCTCGACCACGACGCCGGCGGCCGGCACCGCGCAGACGTCCGAGCGCTGGTGGATGGCGACGGCCTCGTCACCGGTCGCCAGGTCGACGGTGGCCAGCGCCCGCGGCACCGTGGAGATGGGTTTCATCGCGGCGCGCACCCGCAGCGGCTGGCCGTTGGTCATGCCGCCCTCGAGCCCGCCGGCGCGGTTGGTCGAGCGCACGACGCCGTCGGGTCCGGGATACATCTCGTCGTGGGCGCGGCTGCCGCGGCGGCGCGCCGTCTCGAAGCCGTCGCCGATCTCCACGCCCTTGATGGCCTGGATGCCCATCACCGCGGCGGCGAGCTGGCTGTCGAGCCGGTTGTCGCCGCTGGTGAAGGAGCCCAGCCCGACCGGCAGGCCCAGCGCTACCACCTCGACGACGCCGCCGAGGGTGTCGCCGTCCTTCTTGGCGGCCTCGATCTCGGCGATCATCGCCTCCTCGGCGGCCTTGTCGAACGCGCGCACCGGGCTGTCGTCGATCGCGGCCAGGTCCTCCGGCCGCGGCGGCGGGCCGTCGTACGGCGCCGACGGCCCGATCGCGACGACATGGGAGAGCACGTCGACGCCCAGGGCCTGGCGCAGGAAGGACCGCGCCACCGTGCCCACCGCGACGCGGGCGGCGGTCTCGCGCGCGCTGGCCCGCTCCAACACCGGGCGGGCGTCGTCGAAGCCGTACTTGAGCATGCCTGCGTAGTCGGCGTGGCCGGGCCGCGGCCGGGTGAGCGGTTCGTTGCGCGCGACGTTGGCCAGCTCCGCCGGGTCGACCGGGTCGGTGGCCATCACGGTTTCCCACTTGGGCCACTCGGTGTTGCCGATCTCGATCGCGATGGGGCCGCCCAGCGTGACGCCGTGGCGCACCCCGGACAGCACGGTCACCGCGTCGCGCTCGAACTTCATCCGCGCGCCGCGGCCGTAACCGAGCCGGCGGCGGGCCAATTGGTCGGCGATGTCGGTGGAGTTGACCTCCACGCCGGCGACCATGCCCTCGAGCATGGCCACCAACGCGCGGCCATGCGACTCCCCGGCGGTGATCCAACGCAACACCCGGACATTCTCCCACGGGGTCCGGCGCGGGCTTAAATCCCGAGAACCAGGCCGATCGCGCCGGCGGTGGCCAGGCACATCGACGGGCCGTGCGGCACCGCCCGCGCACCGCACAGCGCGGCGAGCAGCGCCGTCAGCAAAGGCGCGGCCAGCGCGGCCAGGAACCACGCCCCCACCCCGAAACAACCCGCCAGCGCGCCCAGCCCGATCGCCAGCTTGACGTCGCCGCCGCCCATCCCCGCCGGGGCGATGCAGTGCACCAGCAGGTAGATCGCGGTCAGCGCCGCCGCCCCGGCGAGCGCGGGCCCGCCGCGCCCGCTCGCCGCGGCCGCCAGCAGGATCGCGCACGCCCCGGGCAGCGTCAGCAGGTTGGGCAGCCGACGTTCGCGGACGTCGTAGCCGCTCAACGCCGCCAGCCAGGCCAGCACCAGCGCCGCCGCGGCTATCCGCATGCCGCGAGACGCTAACGCAGGGCGGCGGCCATGGCCTCTCGCGGCGCGGGCAGCCCTGTGAATAGCTCGACCTGGGTGAAGGCCTGGTGCAGCAACATCTGCAGGCCGCCGATCACCCGGCCGCCGGCCGCGGCGACCGCGGCGGCCAGCGGCGTGGGCCAGGGGTCGTAGACGGCGTCGAGCAGCACCGGGATGGGCGCGAAAGTGTCCGCGTAGCGCGCCGCAACGCCCGCGGGGATGGTGCTGACCAGCACCTGCGCCCCGCGCACCGCGCCGGCCAGCTCGTCGCTGTCCAGGGCCACGAACCGCGTCGGCACCCCGGCGCCCGCGCCGAGCTCCACCAGCCGGGCCGCCTTGTCGGGGTCGCGCGCGACGACGGCGATGTCGCTGACGCCCAGTTGGGCCAGCCCCAGGATGGCCGCCGGCGCGGTGCCGCCCGATCCACATACCAGCGCGCGTCCCGAGGCCGACCCGAGCGCCCCGCTCACCCCGTCGATGTCGGTGTTGTCGGCCCGCCACCCCGAGGGCGTGCGGACCAGGGTGTTGGCCGACCCCACCCGATCCGCGCGCTCGGTGCGCTCGTCGGCGAACCGCAGCGCGGCGAACTTGCCCGGCATGGTCACCGATACCCCGACCCACTCGGGCCCGAACCCGCCGACCAGGCCGGGCAGCTGCTCGGCGTCGCATTCGATGCGCTCGTAGGTCCAGTCGTCCAGGCCCAGCGCCCGGTAGGCCGCCAGATGCAGTTGCGGGGATTTCGAGTGGGCGATCGGCTTGCCGAGGACGGCCGCCCTTCTAGCGCGTGCTGTCGAGGACACCGTTGCGCTTAGCCAGCTCGATGTTGGCCAGATGCTGCTGATAATCCTTGGTGAACAGCGTCGTCCCCTGGGCGTCGATGGTGACGAAGTACAGCCAGTCACCGGGCTCGGGGTGCTCGGCGGCGCGCAGCGCGTCGACGCCGGGCGAACAGATCGCCGTCGCGGGCAGCCCCTGCGACACGTAGGTGTTCCACGGCGTCTTCTGGGCCCGGTCGGCGTCGGTGGTGGCCACCTCCCGGCGATCCAGTGGGTAGTTGACCGTCGAGTCGAATTCCAGCGTGTGGTGCGCGTGCAGGCGGTTGTAGATGACCTGGGCGACCTTCGCGAAGTCCTGCGACTTGGATTCCTGCTCCACCAGCGAGGCCACCACCAGGATGTCGTAGGGCGACAGGCCCATGGCCTGGGCGGTGTCCACCAACCCGGACTTCACGTATTCGACCGCGCCGGCGCTGATCAGGCCCGACAGGATGGTCTCGGCCGGCGCGGAGGGGTCGACGTTGAAGGTTCCGGGCGCGATCAGCCCCTCGATCCGGCGGTGGTCCTTGCCCAGCTCGGTGAACGGTTCGACGGCCCAGGGCGGGACGGCCAGCGCCGCGGGCGTGGCGTTGGTGGCCGCCGCCCGCAGCTCCTCCACCGCGACGCAGTGCTGGTTGCCGTCGAGGGTCACGCAGGTGGCGCGGGAGATCAGCGTGAGGATCCCCGGGGTCACCACGTTGGTCTTCATGTCGGTGGTGTCGTCGAGCTGGCGGCCCTCCGGGATGACCAGCCGGCCAACGCGGCTGTTCGGGTCGGCCAGCCGCGCGACGGCATCGGTCGCCGGGATCTCGGTGCGCATCCGGTAGAAGCCGGGCTGGATCGAGGAGATCTTGCTGTTGCCGTGCGCGGCGTTGACGAATGCGCGGACCGTCTTGATCACCTGTTCGTGCTGCAGCGTCTCCCCCACCATGGTGGTCGAGTCGCCGTCCTTGATCTGAATCACGATGTCGCGCTTGCCGTTTCCGGTGTAGTCGTCGCCGGCCCCGAAGACCGTATGCCACAGCTTGGCCCCGACGAAGACCCCGACCAGCACGACGACGGCGACGATCGCGAGCACGATCTTGCCGGCGAACCGCCGGCGGCGACGGCCCCGCTCGGCCTGATTGCGCGCCACGCGGCTGCGCTTTCGCGATGGGCCGACGGCCTCGGGCTCGGCGCGTTCCCGCCGCGCGCTGTCAACCATCGGCCGGCTCCCCCGCGGTCAGGGTGGCGCGGCGTTGGTCGAGCCAGCTCTGCAGGATGGCGACGGCGGCCGCCTGGTCGATCACCGCCCGCTGTTCCCGGGCGCGGACGCCCGCGGCGCGCAGCGATCGCTGCGCGCTGACCGTGGTCAGGCGCTCGTCGGCCAGCCGCACCGGCGTGGGGGCGATCCGCTGGGAGAGCTCGTCGGCCAACCCGATCGCGTCGATCGCCGACGGCCCGGTCCGGTCGGCCAGCGTCCGCGGCAACCCGACGACCACCTCGACGGCCCCGAGCTCAGCGACCAGCTCGGCGAGCCGCCGCACGTGTTTGCCGGAGCGGTCGCGGCGCACGGTCTCGACCGGGGTCGCCAGGATGCCGTCGGGGTCGCTGCAGGCCACGCCGATGCGCACGCTGCCGACGTCGATGCCGATCCGGCGTCCCCGGCCGGGATCCTGATCGGGGTCGCCGGGCCGGTCGGGCGCGCGATGCTGGGCGGGGACCACTCAACCAACCCGCGCTATCTCGGAGCGGATCGCCTCGAGCGCCGCGTCGATGCGGCTCGGATCCTTGCCCGAACCCTGCGCAAGGTCGGGCTTGCCGCCGCCGCGGCCGTCCACGGTCGCGGCCAGCTGCTTGATCAGGTCGTTGGCGCGGATCCCCAGGTCTTGGGCGGCCGGATTCGCGGCGACCGCGTACGGCACGCTGCCGCCCTCCCCCTCCGCGATCAGCGCCACCACGGCGGGCTCGCTGCCCAACTTGCCGCGAATGTCGCCTACCAGGGAACGCAGGTCACCGGCCGTCATCCCCGCCGACATGCGTTGCGCCACCACACGGACGTTACCGATCCGCTCCGCGCCGGCCGCGGCGTTGGTCGCGGCGGCCCGCGCGCCGGCCAGCCGCACGCGTTCGAGTTCCTTCTCGGCGGCCTTGAGCCGCTCCACCAGGCCGGCCACCCGCGCCGGCACCTCTTCGGACGGCACCTTCAGCGACGACGCCAGCCCGGCCATCAGCGCGCGCTCCTTGGCCAGGTGGCGGAACGAGTCCAGCCCGACGTAGGCCTCCACCCGGCGGACCCCGGAACCGACCGACGATTCGCCCAGGATGGTCACCGGCCCGATCTGGGCCGAGTTGTGCACGTGCGTTCCTCCGCACAGCTCCAGCGAGAACGGCCCGCCGATCTCCACCACCCGCACCCGGTCGGGGTAGGCCTCGCCGAACATCGCCATGGCGCCCATCGCCTTGGCCTTCTCCAGCTGCTCGGTGAACGTGTGCACCTCGAAGTCGGCCTGCACGGCCTGGTTGGTGACCTCCTCGACCTGGGTGCGCTGCTCGTCGGACAGCGCGCCCTGCCAGTTGAAGTCGAAACGCAGGTAGCCGGGGCGGTTCAACGATCCCGCCTGAACGGCGTTGGGCCCCAGCACCTGTCGCAGCGCGGCGTGCACCATGTGGGTGCCCGAGTGCCCCTGGGTGGCGCCGCGGCGCCAATCCGGGTCGACCGCGGCCACTACGGTGTCTCCCTCGACGAATTCGCCGGATTCGACGTTGACCCGGTGCACCCACAGGGTTTTGGCGATCTTC
This sequence comes from Mycobacterium sp. E3339, assembly GCF_001666915.1. Lineage (NCBI taxonomy): Bacteria > Bacillati > Actinomycetota > Actinomycetes > Mycobacteriales > Mycobacteriaceae > Mycobacterium > Mycobacterium sp. E3339. The sequence continues at coordinate 25,474 of NZ_LZIZ01000092.1, forward strand.
TGCACGTCGGTGACCGCCGCGCGGGCGCTCTCGCCGGTGCCCGTCCCGCTGATCGTGCCCTCGTCGGCGATCTGGCCGCCGGACTCGGCGTAGAGCGGGGTGCGGTCCAGCACCAGCTCGACCTGTTGGGCCCCGTCGGTGCCGTGGGCAACCACCGGCACCCGCTTGCCGTCGACAAAGATGCCGAGAATCCTTGCCTCGGAGGACAATTCGTCGAAACCGGTGAATTCGGTGGGCCCGGCGTCGACCAGTTCCCGGTAGGCGCTCAGGTCGGCGTGCGCGTGCTTGCGGGCCGCGGCGTCCGCCTTGGCGCGGCGGCGTTGTTCGGCCATCAGTTCCCGGAAGCCGATCTCGTCGACCTGCAGGCCGGCCTCGGCGGCCATCTCCAGGGTCAGTTCGATCGGGAAGCCGTACGTGTCGTGCAGCGTGAAGGCGTCGGAGCCCGAGATTGATTTCGCCCCAGCCGCTTTGGTGGTGCCGGCCACCTCGTCGAACAGCTTGGATCCGGCCACCAGGGTGCGGTTGAAGGCGGTCTCCTCGGCGACGGCGATGCGCCTGATCCGGTCGAAATCGTCGACCAGTTCGGGGTACGACGGCCCCATCGCGTCGCGCACGGTGCTCATCAGGTCGCCGACGATGGGGCCCTCGATGTCGAGCAGCTTGGCCGACCGGATCACCCGGCGCAGCAACCGGCGCAACACGTATCCGCGGCCGTCGTTGCCGGGGGTGACGCCGTCGCCGATCAGGATCGCCGCGGTGCGGCTGTGGTCGGCGATCACGCGGTAGCGCACATCGTCTTCGTGGTCGCCGACGTCGTAGCCGCGGGGCGCCCGGGCGGCCACCGTGTCGATAACGGGCCGCAGCAGGTCGGTCTCGTAGACGTTGTGCACGCCCTGCAGGATGAACGCGACCCGCTCGACGCCCATGCCGGTGTCAATGTTCTTGCGGGGCAACGGCCCCAGGATCTCGAAGTCGGTCTTGCCGGTGCCCTCGCCGCGTTCGTTCTGCATGAACACGAGGTTCCAGATCTCGATGAAGCGGTCCTCGTTGGCCACCGGGCCGCCGCCGACCCCGAACTCCTCCCCGCGGTCGTAGTAGATCTCCGACGACGGGCCACACGGCCCGGGGATCCCCATGGACCAGTAGTTGTCCTCCATGCCGCGGCGCTGGATCCGCTCGACCGGCAGCCCGGCGATCTCCTGCCACAGCTGCACGGCCTCGTCGTCGTCGAAATAGACCGTCGTCCAGATTCTTTCGGGATCCAGCCCGTAGCCGCCCTCGGACACGGCGTTGGTCAGCAGCGTCCACGCCAGCTCGATGGCGCGCCGCTTGAAGTAATCGCCGAACGAGAAGTTGCCGGCCATCTGGAAGAAGGTGTTGTGCCGGGTGGTGATGCCCACCTCGTCGATGTCCGGCGTGCGGATGCACTTTTGGATGCTGGTGGCCGTTGGGTACGGCGGCGTGCGCGCCCCCAGGAAGTAGGGCACGAATTGGACCATGCCGGCGTTGACGAACAGCAGATTGGGGTCGTCGAGGATCACCGAGGCGCTCGGCACCTCGGTGTGGCCCGCCTTCACGAAGTGATCAAGAAACCTCTTCCTGATCTCGTGTGTCTGCACTGTTGAATCCGCTTCTTCCTGTGGCCTGGTTGCGTGGAGGATTGTTCCAGCCTATTCGCTGGCGTGGCCGGGCTATCGGACCGCTAGCCCTCCACAAAGCTCAGCCGCACCGAGCGCTGCGCGTTGTCGCGGTTCAGGTCGACCAGCACGATGCTTTGCCAGGTGCCCAGCATCGGCTCGCCGCCGGAGACCGGCACCGTCACCGAGGGCGCGACCAGCGCCGGCATCACGTGGTCGGCGCCGTGCCCCGGGGAGCCGTGCGAGTGCCGGTATCGGTCGTCGCGCGGCAGCAGCCGTTCCAGCGTTTCGATCAGGTCGTCGTCGGAACCGGCGCCGGTCTCGATGATGGCGACGCCCGCCGTCGCGTGCGGGACGAAAACGTTGCACAGCCCATCGCCCCGCGACCAGCAGAAGCCCCGCACCGCCTCGGTCAGATCGACGATGCGGCGGCGCGAGGTGTCCACGTCCAGCACGTCGGTATGCATCCCGACCAGCCTACGGCGCACCCGCGGGGGCCGCTCAAGGCCGGGCAATCGTTTGTGAGCGCCGCCACATCCGGGCATTGCGGCGTGCGGCGCGCAGGAGGAAGGTAACTGGTGAGACCGGTGGCGCCACCGGGGCGCTGCCCTCGACAGAGGAGGGTCGGCCGTGTACGCACGCTCTACCACCATTCAGGCGCAACCCTTGTCGGTGGACATCGGAATCGCGCATATGCGCGATGTCGTGATGCCGGCCCTCACCGAGATCGACGGGTGCGTCGGGCTGTCACTGTTGGTCGACCGGCAGTCCGGAACCTGCATCGCCACCAGCTCGTGGGACGGCATCGAGGCCATGCGGGCCAGCGCCGAACGGGTCGCCCCGATCCGTGACCGGGCCGCTCTGATGTTCGACGGCAGCGCCCGCGTCGAGGAGTGGGACATCGCTTTGCTGCACCGCGACCACCCGTCCCGTCAGGGGGCGTGCGTGCGGGCCACCTGGCTCAAGGTGGTGCCGGATCAGCTCAACCGGTCGCTGGACTTCTATCGCTCCTCGGTGCTGCCCGAGCTCGAGGAACTCGACGGGTTCTGCAGCGCCAGCCTGCTGGTCGACCACCCCGCGTGCCGGCGGGCGGTGGCCTGCTCCACGTTCGACTCGATGGACGCGATGGCCCGCAACAGCGACCGGGCGAGCGAGTTGCGCAGCAGGCGCGTCCGGGAGCTGGGCGCCGAGGTGATCGACGTCGCCGAGTTCGAGCTGGCGATCGCCCACCTGCGGGTGCCCGAGCTGGTCTAGCGGCGCGCTCACGTCGCTCGCGCGCTCGCGAGCGTCACGCCAGCGTGGCGGCGGCGGCTCAACGCCACGCTGGCGTGACGCTCGGCGCGCTCAGGGCGGCGCGTTCAGGGCAGCGCGTCGCCCGGGAATCCCCGGCACGGGTGCACCTGATAGGTGAACACGCCCGCGGCGACGCCGGGGTCGTCGGCCATGATCGCGGCGGTGTCGTCGACCGTGGCGGCGAACACCCCGATGCCGCACACGTCGGACTCGTCGGCGACGGGCAGCACCACCGCCAGGACGCCGTCGTCGCGCAGGCCGAAGTTGCGCCGCCCGTGCTCCCAGATGAGCCCCGGCGACGACTCGTCGCCGAACCTGGGGCCGCGCTTGAGGATGACGACGCTGTATTCCTTGGTGGTGGCCAGCAGCCGGCCCATCTCCTCGTCGGTGAAGGTCTTCATGCCCGTCCTCGCTTCCCGCGGATGATCGCGCGCAGCCGTTCCAGCCGCCCGGCCAGCTCCCGCTCGGCGCCGCGACCGGTCGGCCGGTAGTAGTCGGTGCCCACCAGCTCGTCGGGTGGATATTGTTGCGCCGCAACGCCATCCGGCTGGTCGTGGGAATACCGGTAGCCCTGGGCGTGGCCCAGCGCGGCCGCGCCGGAGTAGTGCCCGTCGCGCAGGTGGGGCGGCACCAGGCCCGCCTTGCCCGCCTTGATGTCGTCCATGGCCGCGGCCAGCGCGGTGGTGACGGAGTTCGACTTGGGCGCGGTGGCCAGGTGGATGGTCGCGTGCGCCAGCGTCAACTGCGCCTCGGGCATGCCGATGAGCGCCACCGTCTGCGCGGCCGCCACCGCGACCTGCAGCGCGCTCGGGTCGGCCATGCCGATGTCCTCGCTGGCCAGGATCATCAGCCGGCGCGCGACGAACCGGGGGTCCTCCCCGGCGACGAGCATGCGGGCCAGGTAGTGCAGCGCCGCGTCGACGTCGGAGCCGCGCACCGACTTGATGAACGCGCTGATGACGTCGTAGTGCTGGTCGCCGTCGCGGTCGTAGCGCACCGCGGCCTTGTCCAGCGACTGCTCGATGGTCTCGACGCCCACGGAATCGGTCGCCTCGGAGGCCACCTCCAATGCGGTCAGCGCCCGCCGCGCGTCGCCGGCGGCCAGTCGCACCAGCAGCTCGACGGCGTCCGGCGTCACCGCGACCCCGCCGCCCAAGCCGCGGGGATCGTCGATCGCGCGCTGCACCACGGTGCGGATGTCGTCGGCGCCCAGCGGCCGCAGCTGCAGGATCAGCGACCGGGACAACAGCGGCGCCACCACCGAAAACGACGGGTTCTCGGTGGTCGCCGCCACCAGCAGCACCACCCGGTTCTCCACGGCCGACAGCAGGGCGTCCTGCTGGGTCTTGGAGAACCGGTGCACCTCGTCGATGAACAGCACCGTCTGCTCGCCGCGCAGGAGCGCCTTCCGCGCGTTTTCGATGACCGCGCGCACGTCCTTGACCCCGGCCGACAGCGCCGACAGCGCCTCGAACCGGCGGCCGGTCGCCTGGGAGATCAGCGCGGCCAGCGTGGTCTTGCCGCTGCCGGGCGGGCCGTAGAGGATGGCCGACGCCACGCCCGAGCCCTCGACCAGGCGGCGCAGCGGCGATCCGGACGCCAGCAGGTGGTCCTGCCCGACCACCTCGTCCAGCGAGGCCGGCCGCATGCGCACCGCCAGGGGCGCGCCGGCCGACACGCCCAGGCCGTGGTCACTCGCCGGCGCCGCGCCGGGCAGGTCAAAAAGACCGTCGGACACGGCTTCAGGCATACCACGACAGGCGAAGCCGGGCACTGAGGACTCATCTTTGCTAAGTTCCCGTGTGCGCGTGCCCACAGGTTGAGTCAACAGCTAGGACGGACATGAGCCAGCCTCCCGAATATCCAGGCACCCCGGCCGATCCCCACGGGAGCGAGCAGAATCCCCCGGGCTATCCACCGCCCCCCGGTTACGGCGCACCGCCGTCCGGATATGGCGCACCGCCGTCCGGATATGGCGCACCGCCACCGCAGGCGCCCGGCTACGGCACACCGCCGCCCGGCTACGGCACACCGCCGCCTGGCTACGGCACACCCCCCGGCTACGGCGCACCGCCGAGCTACGGCACGCCGCCGCCCCCGCCCGGCTACGGTGGCTACCCCCAGCCGGGCTACGGGGCGCCGACCACGCCCGCGTTCAGCATCGGCGAGGCCGTCAGCTGGGCCTGGAACACCTTCACCAAGAACGCCCTGACGCTGATCGTGCCGGCGCTCGTCTATGGCCTGCTGTTCGCGGTGGCCTCCGGGGTGAGCTTCGCGGGCCAGAACATGTCGCCGGGCACGACGACCACCGACAACTACGGCTTCTACTTCACGACGAACCTCACCGGGCCCGGGCTGGGCGTGTTCATCCTCGGCACGCTGCTGACCTACCTCGTGACGGCCTTCGCCCAGGCCGGCTTCCTGTCCGGCTGCCTGGATCTCGCCGATGGGCGCCCCGTGACCATCGGCTCGTTCTTCAAGCCGCGCAATCTGGGAATGGCGTTTCTGGCTGCGCTGATCATCGGCGTGCTCACATCGATCGGCTATTCCCTGTGCTTCGTTCCGGGTCTGGTGCTGAGCCTTTTCGTGCAGTTCACCATCCTGTTCGTGGTCGATCGCTCCGAGTCGGCCATCGGCGGCTTCACCTCCAGCTTCTCGCTGGTGGGGTCGAACTTCGCCAACGCGCTGCTGGTGTGGCTCGTGGTGTTTGCGTTGATCCTGGCCGGCGTCGTGACGTGCGGCCTCGGCCTGCTGGTCACCGCCCCGCTCGACGGGCTCATCCTGACCTACGCCTACCGCAAGTTGACGGGCGGCCAGGTCGTCTCGCCGCAGCAGCCCGGGTACCAACCGGGCCCGCCGCCGGGGCCGCAGCCGGCATAAGCGCCGGTCAGCGTCCGAAGTTACAGCGCGGTAAGCGCTGGCTGCGGTGCGCTGCGGCCTTGTGCCGCTTGTGATGAGATCACCTTGTTATGAGCATCAAAGTCGCGCTGGAGCACCGCACCAGCTACACCTTTGACCGGGCGGTCCGGGTGTATCCGCACGTCGTGCGGCTGCGCCCGGCGCCCCACTGCCGCACGCCGCTCGAGGCGTACTCGCTGCGCATCGAGCCCGAGGAGCACTTCATCAACTGGCAACAGGACGCCGTCGGCAATTTCCTTGCGCGCCTTGTGTTTCCGAATCCGACCCGGCGTCTGACCATTACGGTCGGCTTGATCGCCGACCTCAAGGTGATCAACCCGTTCGACTTCTTCATCGAGGACTGGGCCGAGATCTGGGCCCCCTCCAATGGACGGGCCGGGCTGATCTACCCCAAGGAGCTGGCCGCCGACCTCGAGCCCTACCTGCGGCCGATCGACGAAGAGGGCGACGGGTCGGGCCCGGGCAAGCTCACGCGGGCGTGGGTGGAGAACTTCTCGGTGGGCGAGGGCACGCGCACCATCGACCTGCTGGTCGCCCTCAACCACGCCGTCAACGCCGACGTCGCCTACAGCGTGCGGATGGAGCCCGGCGTCCAGACGCCGGACCACACGCTGCGCACCGGGGTCGGCTCGTGCCGCGATTCGGCGTGGTTGTTGGTGTCGATCCTGCGCCAGCTGGGGCTGGCCGCGCGCTTCGTCTCCGGGTATCTGGTGCAGCTGGCCTCCGACGTGGAGGCGCTCGACGGGCCGTCGGGGCCCGCCGCCGACTTCACCGACCTGCACGCCTGGACCGAGGTGTACATCCCCGGCGCGGGGTGGATCGGGTTGGACCCGACCTCGGGTTTGTTCGCCGGCGAGGGCCACATCCCGTTGGCGGCCACCCCACACCCGGCGTCCGCGGCGCCGATCAGCGGCGGCACCGAACCGTGCGAATCGGTGCTGGAGTTCTCCAACACCGTCACCCGCATCCACGAGGACCCCCGCGTCACCCTGCCCTACACCGACGCCGCCTGGGAAACGATCTGTGAGGTCGGGCAGCGCGTCGACGAGCGACTGGCCGCCGCCGACGTGCGGCTGACCATCGGCGGTGAGCCGACCTTCGTCTCCGTCGACAATCAGGTGGCCGAGGAGTGGACCACGGCGGCCGACGGCCCGCACAAGCGCCAGCGCGCCTCCGACCTGGCGGCGCGCCTGAAACAGGCGTGGGCGCCGGACGGGTTGATTCAGCGCGGACAGGGCCGCTGGTATCCGGGAGAACCGTTGCCGCGCTGGCAGATTGCGTTGTACTGGCGCACCGACGGGCGACCGCTGTGGACCGACGACGCGCTGCTGGCCGACCCCTGGGGCGACCGGCCGGCCCCCGTCGACGAGGAGGCGGCGTATCAGGTGCTCGCCGGGGTCGCCGACGGTCTGGGACTGCCGCTAACCCAGGTGCGGGCCGCCTACGAGGACCCGCTGCACCGGCTGGCGGACAAGGTGCGCCAGCCCGAGGGTGAGCCGGTACATCCGGCCGACGATCTCGACCGCGACTCCCCCGCCGACCGCGCCGCCCTGCTGGCACGACTCGACGAATCCGTCACGGCCCCAGCGGCTTTCGTGTTACCCCTGCACCGCCGCGATGACGGCCTGGGCTGGGCCAGCGCCGACTGGCGGCTGCGCCGCGGCCGAATCGTGTTGCTGCACGGCGATTCTCCGGCGGGGCTGCGGCTGCCGCTGGATTCCATCAGCTGGCGGCCGCCGCGGCCGACGTTCGACGCCGATCCCCAGACCGCCGGGGACACGTTGTCGACCGAGTCGGACGCGGCGGTGGTGGAGGACCCCGACTCGGCGCCGCCCACCGCGATGGTCGCCGAGGTTCGCGACGGGCTGCTCTACATTTTCATGCCGCCCAGCGAGGCGCTGGATCACTTCGTCGATCTCATCGCCCGTGTCGAGGCGGCCGCGGCCAAGGCCGACTGCCCGGTGGTGATCGAGGGCTACGACCCGCCGCCGGACCCGCGGCTGCGCTCGACCACCATCACCCCCGACCCCGGCGTCATCGAGGTCAACGTCGCGCCCAGCGCCAGCTTCGCCGAGCAGCGCCAGCAGCTCGAAACCCTTTACGAGCAGGCGCGATTGGCGCGGCTTTCCACCGAGTCCTTCGACGTCGACGGCACCCACGGCGGCACGGGTGGCGGCAACCACATCACCCTGGGCGGCGTCACGCCCGCGGACTCGCCGCTGCTGCGGCGGCCGGACCTGTTGGTCTCGCTGTTGACGTACTGGCAGCGGCACCCGTCGCTGTCGTATCTGTTCGCCGGCCGGTTCGTCGGCACCACCTCGCAGGCCCCCCGGGTCGACGAAGGCCGCGCCGAGGCGCTCTACGAACTCGAGATCGCGTTCGCCGAGATCGCCCGGCTGGCCGGTCCTTTCGGCGGCAACGCCCCCCGGCCCTGGATGATCGACCGGGCGCTGCGCCACCTGCTGACCGACATCACCGGCAACACCCACCGCGCCGAGTTCTGCATCGACAAGCTGTACAGCCCCGACAGCCCCCGCGGCCGGCTCGGCCTGCTGGAGCTGCGCGGGTTCGAGATGCCGCCGCACCTGCGCATGGCGATGGTGCAGTCGCTGCTGGTGCGCTCGCTGGTGGCGTGGTTCTGGGACGAGCCGCTGCGCGCCCCGCTGATCCGGCACGGCGCCAATCTGCATGGCCGATACCTGTTGCCGCACTTCCTCATTCACGACATCGCTGACGTCGCCGCCGACCTGCGCGCGCACGGCATCGCGTTCGAGACCAGCTGGCTGGATCCCTTCACCGAATTCCGCTTCCCGCGCATCGGCACCGCGGTGTTCGACGGCGTGGAGATCGAGCTGCGCGGGGCGATCGAGCCGTGGAACACCCTCGGCGAGGAGGCCACCGCCACCGGCACCGCCCGCTACGTCGACTCGTCGGTCGAGCGCATCCAGATCCGCATCATCGGCGCCGACCGGCACCGCTACGTGGTGTTGGTCAACGGCTACCCGGTGCCGCTGCTGGCGACCGACAACCCCGACATCCACGTGGGCGGGGTGCGGTTCAAGGCCTGGCAGCCGCCGAGCGCGCTGCACCCGACGATCAGCACCGACGTGCCGCTGCAGTTCGAGCTTGTCGACCTGACGACGGGCACCTCGCGCGGCGGCTGCACCTATCACGTCGCGCATCCCGGCGGGCGGGCCTACGACGAGCCGCCCGTCAACGCGGTCGAGGCCGAGGCGCGCCGCGCCCGCCGCTTCGAGGCCACCGGCTTCACCCCCGGCAAGCTCGACCTGTCCGACATCCGGGAAAAACAGGCGCGCATCTTCACCGACATCGGCGCGCCGGGCATCCTCGACCTGCGTCGCGTGCGTACCGTTTCGCGGTAATGGCGTTTGCGGACATGACATTCGGCACCGGCGCACCCGCGGCGGCTGCTGGTGGCCGTCACGAAGACCGCTACGAGGACCGCTACGACGCCGACCGCCTGCTGGCCGGCTACCGGGCCGCGCGCGCCCAAGAGGCGCTCTTCGATCTTCGGCACGGGCCGGCGGCCGGCTACGACGAATTCGTCGACCAGGACGGCAACGTGCGGCCGGCCTGGTCCGAGCTGGCCGACACCATCGCCGAACGGGGCCGGCCGGGGCTGGACCGGCTCCGCTCGGTGGTGCGCAGCCTGATCGACAGCGACGGCATCACCTACACCGACGTCGAACCCGGCGGGCACGGGCTCGAGCCGCGGCCGTGGATCCTGGACACCCTGCCGATCGTGCTGTCCGCCGCGGAATGGGAGGCGCTGGAGGCCGGGCTGGTGCAGCGGTCGCGGCTGCTCGACGCCGTGCTCGCCGACTTGTACGGGCCGCGCAGCCTGCTCATCGAAGGCGTGCTGCCGCCGGAGCTGCTGTTCGCCCATCCCGGTTACGTGCGTGCCGCCAACGGCATCGAAGTGCCCGGGCATCACCAGCTTTTCCTGCACGCCTGCGACGTCAGCCGGCTGCCCGACGGCACCTTCCGGGTGAACGCCGACTGGACGCAGGCGCCGTCGGGCGCCGGTTACGCGCTGGCCGACCGGCGCGTGGTCGCGCACTCGATTCCGGACCTGTACGAGAGGATCGCCCCGCGCCCGACGACGCCGTTCGCCCAGGCGTTGCGCCTGGCGCTGATCGACGCCGCGCCCGACGACGCGCAGGATCCGGTGGTGGTGGTGCTCAGCCCGGGCATCTTCTCCGAAACCGCCTTCGATCAGGCGTATCTGGCGACGCTGCTGGGCTTCCCGTTGGTGGAGAGCGCGGACCTGGTGGTGCGCGACGGCAAGATGTGGATGCGCTCGCTGGGCACGCTGAAACGAGTGGACGTGGTTTTGCGCCGGGTGGACGCCGATTACACCGACCCGCTGGATCTGCGCGCCGACTCCCGGCTCGGGGTGGCCGGTCTGGTGGAGGCGTCGCGCCGCGGGACCGTGACCGTGGTCAACACGCTGGGCAGTGGAATCCTGGAAAACCCTGGGCTGCTGCGGTTCCTGCCGCAGCTGTCCGAGCATCTGCTCGCCGAGGCCCCGCTGCTGCAGACGGCGCCGGTCTACTGGGGCGGCATCGACGCCGAACGCTCGCACCTGCTGGCGAACCTGTCATCGCTGCTGGTGAAGTCAACCGTCGGTGGGAAAACCCTTGTCGGGCCCACCCTTTCGTCCTATGAGTTGGCGCAGTTGGCCGGGCGCATCGAGAGGATGCCATGGCAGTGGATCGGTCAGGAGCTGCCGCAGTTCTCGTCGGCGCCCACGGACCACGCCGGGGTGCTGTCATCGGCCGGCGTCGGCATTCGGTTGTTCAACGTGGCCCAGCGCAGTGGGTATGCCCCGATGATCGGCGGCGTCGGCTACGTGCTGGCGCCCGGGCCGGCCGCATACACGCTGGAAACCGTTGCGGCGAAGGATGTTTGGGTGCGTCCGACGGAGCGCGCGCGGGCCGAGGCCGTGAGCCTGCCAGCGCCGCCGCCCCCGGCGAAGACGGCTGCGGGCACCTGGGGCGTCAGCTCGCCGCGCGTGCTGTCCGACCTGTTCTGGATCGGCCGGTACGGCGAGCGCGCGGAGAACATGGCGCGGCTGCTGTTGGTCACCCGGGACAGGTTCCACGTCTACCGGCATCAGCAGCACACCGAGGAAAGCGAGTGCGTGCCGGTGCTGTTGGCCGCGCTGGGCCGGATCACCGGGACCGACGCCGCGGTCGACGGCGGTCCGGTTGATGGGGCGGAGATGATCGCCGTCGCCCCTTCGACGTTGTGGTCTTTGACGGTGGACCCGGACCGGTCCGGGTCCCTGGTGCAGTCGGTGGAGGGCCTGGCGCTCGCGGCCAGGGCGGTGCGCGACCAGATGTCCAACGACACCTGGATGGTGCTGGCCGGGGTGGAGCGCGCGCTGGCCCAGCGGCGCGAGCCGCCGGACTCGCTGGCCGAGGCCGACGCGCTGCTGGCATCGGCCCAGGTGCAGACGCTCTCCGGGATGCTGACCCTGGCCGGGGTGGCCGGCGAGTCAATGGTGCGCGACGTGGGCTGGACGATGATGGACATCGGCAAGCGCATCGAACGTGGGCTCTGGTTGACGGCGCTGCTGCGGGAAACGCTGATCGCGGTCCGGCGCGCGGCCGCCGAACAGATGATCATCGAGGCGACGCTGGTGGCGTGCGAGTCCTCGGTCATCTACCGGCGCCGCACCGTGGGCAAGGTCAGCATCGCCGCGGTGACCGAGCTGATGCTGTTCGACGCGCAGAATCCGCGGTCGTTGCTGTATCAGGTGGAGCGATTGCGGGCCAACCTCAAGGACCTGCCGGGCGCGTCGGGGTCGTCGCGCCCGGAGCGGCTGGTGGACGAGATCAGCACCCTGCTGCGCCGCTCGCATCCCGGCGAACTGGAGGCCGTCAGTGCCGACGGGCTGCGCGCCGAGCTGTCCGATCTGCTCGGTTCGGTGCACGCGCAGTTGCGCGAACTGGCCGACGTCATCACCACCACGCAGCTGGCCCTGCCCGCGGTGCAGCCGCTGTGGGGACCGGACGTTCGCCGGGTGATGCCGGCTTAGCGGCGATCGCGAGCGCGGCGGAGCCGGGCGAAGCGGGTCGCCGCGATCAGGCCTAGCGGCGATCGCTTGAGCGATGCGCATCGATCAGATCGGCAACCGCCTTTTGGGCATCCCCCGTGCGTAGCGGAGGCGTGGCAAACATCTCGGCGATCATCATCGCTACCGGCGTTGTCCACAGCAACAGGCCCAACGCAACGGCATGTTCACGGTTGGCACCGGTATTCAAACGGGTGATCAACGCCGCTAGGGCGGCGCCGAGACGCTCCATGTGGTGCCGATCAAGGCCGTCACGCAAGTCCTTGGTTGCGATAAGAATCTCCAACCCTGCCATGGCTTTTGGATTGGCGAATGCGTCCCATGTCGCCCGCACCAGGTCTTGGGTATCCATGACCTGCTCAGAATCGGCCAACGCATCCAGCGAGGCGACGAGACGGTCAACGGCATCTTCGATCACCGCGGTCAGCAGACCATCCCGATCCCCGAAGTGATGTTGAATGACACCCCAACTCAGCCCGGCGCGCTCGATGATGTGCCGAGCACTGGCCGCCGAGAAGCCTTCCTCGCGAATGCACCGAACCGTCTCGTCGATGAGCAAGTCGCGGGTCCGGTCCCCGCGCTCCTGTCGCCCGGTGCTCGGACGGCGCGGGGCGGTTCGTCTGCGCCCAGTCATCTCTGTGATCCGCGCTGGCTCATTCACAGCACCTTAGGTCAACACCCTTGCGACTAAAACATGGCGTGTGCCATGCTTTCGGGGTCCAGCTTGCCTCGCCCCGAAAGCCGCCCTCATGCCTGAGACGATCAGCGCCGACAACACGCACGTTTACCCGGCCGAGGGCGGACTCTCGTCGCTGCAAAAGTCGCTCTTCGGTGTTTTGGCGTTCTTCTTCGCCATCCACATCGTGTTCTGGTATCTGGAATTTCATGCCGGGGTGTCCCACGTGGTCGCGTCCACCACGTTGGTCGTCTTCGTCGTGGGTTGTTTCTTGACAGCTCTTGCGCTCCCGTGGCTTCCGCTTCCGGGTCAACGTGACCGCACGAAGTGGGAGCGTTTGGGTGCAATGGTGATCGTCTGGGTCTTCATCGCCCTGATTCCACGATTCATCTGGGAACTGCCGTGGCTCTTGTTCTTCGATCAGATCAGGGACGGTGTGCAGCATGGCGCGCTTTGGACGTACATGTGGTCACCCATCCTGCTCGGAGGGGACGCACGGTACCTGAATGGCGACCCGCTCATCGTCGTCCTTGAGTGGATCGCCTTCTTCACTGGACTCTTCGAGGCGTATGCCATGTTGCAGTTCTTCCGGAATGGTAAGCGGTTCACCAGCATCCAGCTCTCCTTCATCATGGGCGGGATGATCGTGGAGGTTACGCTGCCAGCGGTCTACTTCGGGGTGGAGATCGCCAACAAGCTGCAAAGCATGACAAGCCCAGTCGAGATGTGGGTCAAGTTCGTGGTTCTGAACCTCTTGTGGTGCACCATGCCACTCGTCACCTACTTCTGGGGGGTTCGCAGGTTGGCTCGCCAGGATCTTGCCGTGAAGTTTTAGCTCGCATGGCCGGTCGCCGTAACCAAAATCCTTCCTGCGTCAAACGGGGTCGTCGTCTGCGTCGCGGAGGAATCTCTCGGGATGGTGAAAGCTGTTGGTTCGGGGTTGGCCGCGGTCCAGGTGTGCCGGGGGTAGCCATTCGGTTTCGCCTCGGGCGTTGGTCCTTGTGGTCCAGCCCTTTTCGGCGAGCCGGTTGTCCGGGCCGCAGGCCAGGGTGAGGTCGTCGATGTCGGTGCGGTGGGTGGTGGTCCAGCCGCGGACGTGGTGGACTTGGCTGTGGTAGGCCGGCGCATCACATCCCGGCCGCGTGCAGCCACGATCCTTGGCGTACAACATGATTCGCTGGGCGGGGGAAGCCAACCGTTTGGTGTGATGCAGGGCCAGCGACCGGCCTTCGTCGAAGATCGCCAGATAGTGGTGCGCGTGGCCGGCCCAGCGGATCACGTCCGACATGGGCACCAGCGTGCCCCCGGCGGTCAGGGCCTTGCCGGCGGCGGCCTCGAGGTCCTGCAAGGTGGTGGTCACCACGATCGACACGGGCAGCCCGTTGTGCTGACCCAGATTGCCCGACGCCAACAGGCCGCGTAGGGCGGCCACAAACGCGTCATGGTTGCGCTGGGCGGTGCTGCGGGTGTCGCGGCGCACCGCATCCTGATCGGGGGTGGCATCGACCACCGGGGTCTCGTCGTCGGGATTGCACGCCCCGGGGGCGGCCAGCTTGGCCAGCATGGCCTCGATCGCGGCCCGCAGTTCGGGCGTCACCAGGCCGCTGAGGCGCGACATACCGTTGAAGTCCTGCTTGCCCAATGTGATTCCGCGCTTGCGGGCCCGCTCGGCGTCGCTGAAATCCCCATCGGGGTGCAGCCAGTCCATCACCCGCCGGGCGTATTTGGCCAACTCGTCGGGCCGATACCCGCCGGCCTTGGCGGCCAGATCGGCTTCGGCGGCCTGGCGGGTCAACGCGTCGACCTCGGCCGGCAGGTGGGCCAAAAAGCCGCGGATCACGTTGACGTGCGCGTCGCCGATCAGTCCCGCGCGTTGGCCGGCCGCGGTCGCGCTCAATTTCGGCGGCAACGGTTCGCCGGTCAGCGCCCGGCGCTGCCCGAGGTCGCGGGCTTCCTCGATGCGCCGGGCGGCGTCGGCCTTGGTGATGCGCAACCGGTCGGCCAGCCCCACACGCAGCGAGCCACCCAACTCTTCGGGACTGGCCTGCGCATCGAGCTGGTTGATCAGCGCGTGCCGGGGTGTGCGCAGCCGGCGTGCCGCGCTTTCCAACCGCTCCAAGGCGCGCAGCCGCTCGGGGGTGGTGAGCACGTCAAAAGACAACGCGCACAGGCGGTCCACGTCGCCGTCGAGCGCGTCGAAAACCTCGACGATCTCCTCACGACTGGCGTCCATGCCTCAAACTCTAAAAACCCCCACCGACAAAAATGGCCGACTTGTGACGGTTGAAGCTAAAGTGACACAAGGGATTTCAAGAACGAACGGGCACCGGCCGGTCCGGGCCGACACCCCGGTATCGGTGCGGATCGGGCATTCGGCGCCGGCGCACCATGTGCACCAGCACCAGGACCGACATCACGGCGGCGTAGATGCACCATAGCGACGCGAACGCCTGCAGGTAGAGCACCGCGACCAGGACCAGCCCCACCAGGTTTGCCAAACCGAACACCACAATGGAGCGATAGCCCGACATCAGGGCCGGCCCGATGACGGCGAGGATGTAGAGCACCGCCCACAGATAACTGTCGCGGGAGGCGGTCTGGTATTCCAGCACGTGCGGGCACCTCGTCACCCCGACCGGTTTCGCGAGGACGACGAACGCGAGGTAGGCCGACACCACCGCACCGAGCAACGCGAAGGGAGCCACCCGTAGCCGCGCGCCGCGCGGCTCGAGCATCAGGATCGCCAGCGGGAGCAGTAAAGGAAGCACGGGCAGCGCGATGAACACGTAGGCGTGCATCGCGAAGTCGGCCATTCCGGCGGAGACAAAGCGATTGGGCCACACCGCCGCCTCGAGAAACTGGTGGACCGAGAACACCGCCGGCAGCGAGGCGAAAGGCACCTCACGCCAGTGCTTCACCTCGCGCAGGCTCGCCACCGCGACCGGCACGAGGGCGGTCCCCACCACCAGATCGGCGGTGATGGAAAAGCACATCGCCCAGCCTAACCCGCGATGGCTGCGGGCCCGCGCGCGTCGGAGGTCATCTCGTCGATCACGGTGTAGATGAACTTCATCTTCTCCAGCACCGCGACCGGCAACACGAACGGGTACAGGTCATCGTGGCCCATCGACCGGTTCACCATGTTCAACGACCACGACAGCGGCAGCCACATGTCGATGATCGTCTGAAAAGCACTGGGCCCCAACGCCGGCCGGTCGAACGTCGCCGACGCGGACGCGAAGCCGCACCACGCCGAGGTGTCCAGGGTGTCGCGGATGTGCAGGTAGTGGGCGAACGTCTCGGCCCAGTCCTCGGCGGCGTGCATGGTGGCGTAGGAGGACACGAAGTTCTCCTGCCAGCCCTCGGGTGCGCCCTCGCTGTAATGGCGGTCGAGCGCCTCCTGATAGTCCGCGTCGGGATCGCCGAACAACTCGTTGAAGCGCGCCAGGTAGTCGCTGGACGGGGCGATCAGCCGGTAGAAGTAATAGTGGCCGATCTCGTGCCGGAAGTGCCCGAGCAGGGTGCGGTACGGCTCCTCCATCTCGACCCGCAGCTGCTCGCGGTGCACATCGTCGCCCTCGGCGAGGTCCAGGGTGATCACGCCGTTGTCATGGCCGGTGAACACCTTCTCCTTCGCGCTGGACAGCAGGTGGAAGGCCAATCCCTGTTCAGGATCCTCGTCGCGCCCGATGATCGGCAGCTTGAGCTCGTGCAGCTCGGCGATCAGCCGCCGCTTGGCCGCCTCGGCGCGGGCGAACTCGGCCAGGCCGGCGGTGTCGGCGTCGTTGGGCCGCACGGTGGTCAGCGCGCAGGACGTGCACAGCAGCCGCGGGTTGTTGACGGGCACCAGCCAATTGCATTCGGCCAGTTGCAGATTGGCGCACAGCTGGTACTCGGCGGCATCCACGAAACCGGCGTGCTCGCTGGCGTTCTCCTCGGCGATCACCAGCAGTGCCATCTGCTCGAGCGAAAACCCCAGCGCGCTGCCGCAATTCAGGCAGGTGGAGTTCTCGAACGTCAGGCGCTGGCCGCAGTTCGGGCAGTTGAAGTCACGCATGAAGCACATCTCCCTCGAAGGGCACCACGTCGACCGCGACGTCGATCACGCTGTGTTCGGAATCGGTGTAGATGATGCCCCGCAGCGGCGGCACGTCGGCGTAGTCCCGGCCGCGTCCGACGATGATGTAGCGCTCGTCGACCAGCTGGTCATTGGTGGGGTCGAGCCCGAGCCATTCGTACTGGCCGGGCTCCTGCGGTGTCCACACCGCCGCCCAGGCGTGGGTGGCGTCAATACCGATCATTCGATCCTTCCCCGGTGGCGGGTCGGTGGCCAGGTAGCCGGACACGTAGCTGGCTGCAAGACCGTTGGCGCGCAGGCAGGCGATTGCCAGCCGTGCAAAGTCCTGACATACCCCCTCCCGGGCCGCCAGAACCTCTTTTACCCCGGTGGAAATCGTGGTGGACCCCGAGCGGTAGGTGAAGTCGGTGAAAATTCGCGACGTGAGGTCGCGCAGCACGTCGACCAGCGGGCGCCCCGGCGCGAAACTGGGCGCCGCGTATTCGCGGATCTCGTCGGTGATCTCGGGCGGAATCAGGTCCAAGGTGAACTCGACGGCCAGCGCCCCCTTGCCCCCCGTCGGCCGGGAGGCCTCCCACGGCTGAACCGCCGGGCCGCTGGTGTAGCGCCCGGGTGCGGGCGGATACGCGTCGACGATGGAGTCGCTGGTGACGATCAGGGTGTGGTGCGGCTCGGTGACGTGGAAATACGAGCTGATGTTGCCGTACACGTCGACGCTGGTGGAGACGTCGGCGGGCGCGGGGTCAATGGTCAGCTGGTGGGCGATGCAGCGCTGCCGTGCCGAGTCGCGCGGGGTGAGGAAGCCACGCCCGTAGGAGCTGGTCACGACGTCGGAGTACCGGTACTCGGTGCGGTGGGTGACGCGATGGCGGCGCGCGACCCCGGCGTCAGCTTCAGGCACAAGCCTGATCACATCACACCCCGGGCGGTTGCGCGCCGTTCGCGCCGCGAAACCGTTTGCCAATACAGCGGCACTCGTGCCAAACCGGGAGCACAATCGAATTGTGGCCACGTGGTACGACGTCGCCCGCATCGTGAATGAGCTGGCACTCACCTCGGAGCCGTCACCGCATGACTGGCGGGTCGGCAAGAAGTTGCTGGCCTGGGAGCGGCCGCTGCGCCCGTCCGAGCGCGAGGCGCTGGCGCACGGCGGGTCGGAACCGCCCGACGGCGACATCCTGGGCGTGCGGGTGTCCGACGAGGGCGTCAAGTTCGGGTTGATCGCCGACGAGCCGGCCGTGTACTTCACCACCCCGCATTTCGACGGCTATCCGGCGGTGCTGGTCAAGCTGTCCGCGATCTCGGTCCGCGACCTCGAGGAGCTGATCACCGAGGCCTGGCTGACCCAGGCCCCGCGGAAGTTGGTCCAGGAGTTTCTGGCCGACTCCCGCTGAAGCTCCTCACACCTCCCGGAGGTCGATCACCCGCTGCAGGTCGTCGACGCAGGCGCTGACGACGTCGGCCACCACCACCTCCGCCCGATCGTGCGCGCCGGCCTGCATCGCCGACGCTTCGCGGCGCGCCGCGGCGGTGTAGGCCGCCGCCCCAGCGGGGTCCGAGTCGGCCAGTGCCGTCGCCGCCGAGAGCTGGACCAGGACGGCGGTCACCGGCCGGGGTGATCCGTCGCAGTGGCCCTCTACAACCGGGACGACGACGCGGGCCAGCTGCAGCACCGAGCCAGCGAGTTCGACTACGTGGATCGCCTGCTCATCGGCGGCGCGCACGGCGCCGCGCGCCCGCCAGCGCCGCGGCGCGACGCGCACCACCTGGCGGGCGGTGGTTCGGGCCTCGATGAGCGCGCCCAGCTGCTGGTGCACGCGGTCGGCCATCGCAAGCGGCCAGTCGTGTGCCGGCACGCGGCGACCCGCGGCGACGTCCGCGGTGCGGGTCAGTACCCCGTGCAAGACTCCTAGCACCCCGACGCGCGCGTTGCGCAGCACCTGCAACGGATCGGCCGGGAAGAGCAGAACCGCGAAGACGATGGCCACGCCGCCACCGAGCAACGCGTCGAAGATGCGTTCCCAGCCCAGGCCGAGGTGGAAGAGCGCCAGCACCAGGATCGCCGAGACGGCGGTCTGGTTGGCGAACATCATCCCCTGCCCGATGAGGCCGTGGCCGATGAACACCGCGGCCCACAGTGCGACGAACGCGGCGACGCCGATCGACACGGCGCCGGGGCCGAGCGCGGCCTGTACCAGGCTGCCCAGGCCGATCCCCAGGGTTACGCCGACCATCATCTGGATGGCGCGTTGCGCGCGCAGCACGTTGCTGGTCGACAACGACACGGCGGCGGCGATCGGCGCGAAGAACGGCTGCGGGTGCGCCAGGACGTCGTGCGCGATGTACCAGGACAGCCCGGCGGCCACCGCGGTCTGCACCAGGTTGAACCACACCTGCCGCAGCCGCTTGTTGCCCGCACGCGCGGCGGCGAGAACAACCGATGGCCGCGAGGTGGTCACGAACCTAGGTGCGCTGCAACTCGAACAACGGAATGACCCGGCTGGTCTTGGACTGGTATTCGGCGAAGCCGGGCGCGGCCGCGGTGATCTTGTCGAAGAGCGCGTCGCGCTCGTCGGACGGCAATTCGCGTGCGGTGACGGCGAATTCGTCGGTCCCGATCTCGACGCGCGCCGCCGGGTTGGCCCGCAGGTTGTGCACCCACGCCGGGCTGACGGGGGCGCCGGCGAAGGAGCCGATGATGATCAGCTTGCCGTCGATGTCGAAGTACGCCAGCGGTGACACCCGCTGTGCGCCCGACTTGGCGCCGGTGGTGGTGAGCAACAGCAGGTTGGCGCCCTCGAACTGGCCACCGACCTTGCCGCCGTTGGCGTGGAACTCGTCGATGATGGCCTGGTTGAACGCGTTGATGGTCTGGGTGTCCGGCATTTCAGTCATGCCTGGTCAACCTTCTCCGGTTTGGCGTCTATTCCGGACTCCTTGCGCTGTTGCGCGGTGATCGGCGCAGGCGCGTCGGTGAGCGGGTCGACGCCGCCGCCGGTCTTCGGGAAGGCGATCACGTCGCGGATCGAGTCCACCCGGGACAGCAGCGCGTTGATCCGGTCCCAGCCGAAGGCGATTCCGCCGTGTGGCGGCGCGCCAAAGGTGAACGCCTCCAACAGGAATCCGAACTTCTCCTCGGCCTCGGCGTGGTCCAGGCCCATCACGGCGAACACCCGCTCCTGGATGTCGCGGCGGTGGATACGGATCGAGCCGCCGCCGATCTCGTTGCCGTTGCAGACGATGTCGTAGGCGTCGGCCAGCACGTTGCCGGGATCGGTGTCGACCACGCCTTCGTACTCGGGCTTCGGCGAGGTGAACGCGTGATGCACCGCGGTCCACGCCCCGGAGCCGACGGCCACGTCACCGGCGGCGGTCGCCTCGTCGGCGGGCTCGAACAGCGGCGGGTCGACGACCCAGACGAACGCCCACGCCTCGGGATCGATGAGGCCGAGCCGGTCGGCGATCTCGTTCCGGGCGGCCCCCAGCAGCGCGCGCGAGGACTTCGGCGGTCCGGCCGAGAAGAACACGCAGTCCCCCGGCTTGGCCCCGACGTGCGCGGCCAGGCCGTCCCGTTCGGCGTCGCTCAGGTTCTTGGCCACCGGGCCGCCCAGCGTGCCTCCGGAAGACTCGTCCCCGATCAGCACATAGGCCAGCCCGCGGTGCCCGCGCTGTTTGGCCCACTCCTGCCAGCCGTCCAGCGTGCGCCGCGGTTGCGAGGCGCCCCCCGGCATGACCACCGCACCGACGTAGGGCGCCTGGAACACCCGAAACGTGGTGTCTTTGAAGAACTCCGTGCACTCGACGAGCTCCAGCCCGAACCGCATGTCCGGCTTGTCGGAGCCGAAGCGGCGCATCGCGTCCGCGTAGCTGATCCGCGGGATGGGCGTCGGGATCCCGTAGCCGATCAGCGCCCACAGCGCGGACAGAATCTCCTCGGAGATCGCGATGATGTCCTCGGCGTCGACGAAGCTCATCTCCATGTCGAGCTGGGTGAACTCGGGCTGGCGGTCGGCGCGGAAATCCTCGTCGCGGTAGCAGCGGGCGATCTGGTAATAGCGCTCCATGCCGGCCACCATCAGCAGCTGCTTGAACAGCTGCGGGCTTTGCGGCAGGGCGTAGAACGAGCCGGGGTGCAGCCGGGCCGGCACCAGGAAGTCGCGCGCGCCCTCCGGCGTCGAGCGGGTGATCGTCGGTGTCTCGATCTCGACGAAGTCGTGGGCCGCCAACACCGCGCGGGCGGCGGCATTCACGTTGGAGCGCAAGCGAATTGCCGCGGCCGGGCCGTCGCGGCGCAGGTCCAGGTAGCGGTACTTCAGCCGCAGCTCCTCGCCGGCGGGCTCGTCGAGCTGGAACGGCAGCGGCGCGCTCTCGCCGAGCACGGTCAGCGACGCGGCGTTGACCTCGATCTCGCCGGTGGCGATCTCGGGGTTGGCGTTGCCCTCCGGGCGGATCTCGACGACGCCGGTCACCGCGACGCAGAACTCGGCGCGCAGCCGGTGCGCCTGGGCCAGCACGTCTTCGGCGCGGAACACCACCTGGGCGATGCCCGAGGCGTCCCGCAGGTCGATGAAGATGACGCCGCCGTGGTCGCGGCGGCGAGCCACCCAGCCCGCTAAGGTCACCTGCTGCCCGGCGTCGCTGCTTCTCAGCGAACCGGCGGCGTGGCTGCGCAGCACAAACACTCCCTTTCAGCAGGCTTTGGACGAGTGACCAGTCTAGAGCAGGTAGTTTCGGTCCTATTGCCACCAACCCCCCAGCCAGGATCGCACTAGTCGGCCCCGGCGCCGTCGGCACGACGGTCGCCGCGCTGCTGCACAAGGCCGGACACCGGTTGGTGGTCTGCGGGCACACCCCGCGGGAGGGCATCGAATTGCGGCCCGACGGCGCGGATCCGATCGTGGTGCCCGGCCCCGTGCACACCGACCCCGGCTCGGTTACCGGCCCGGTCGACGTCATGGTGCTCGCGGTCAAGGCCACCCAGAACGACGCGGCGGCCGGGTGGCTGGCCCGGCTCTGTGACGAGCACACGATCGTCACCGTGCTGCAGAACGGGGTCGAGCAGGTCGAGCAGGTGCAACCGCACTGCCCGTCGTCGCCCGTGGTCCCGGGCATCGTCTGGTACTCCGCCGAAACCCAGCCCGCGGGGTGGGTGCGGCTGCGCACCGAGGCCGCCCTGGTGCTGCCGAGTGGGCCGTCCGCCCAGGAGGTCGCCGAGCTGCTGCGCGGCGCGGGGTGCCGGGTGGACTGCGACCCCGACTTCATCACCGCGGCCTGGCGCAAGCTGCTGACCAACGCGCTGGCCGGGTTCATGGCGTTGTCCGGCCGGCGGTCCGGGATGTTCCGCCGCGACGACGTCGCCGAACTGTCGCGGCGCTACGTCGCCGAATGCCTGGCCGTCGCGCGGGCCGAGGGCGCCCGGCTGCCCGACGGCATCGTCGACGAGCTGGCCGAGATGTTCCGGCACGTTCCCGAGGACATGAGCACCTCGATCCTGACCGACCGGGAGAACCGCCGCGCGATGGAATGGGACATCCGCAACGGGGTGATCATCCGCAAGGGCCGGGCGCACAACCTGGCGACGCCGATCAGCGACGTCGTGGTGCCGCTGCTGGCCGCGGCGAGCGACGGCCCCGGTTAGATTGATTCCATGCATCCCTGCGAGCGCGTCGACCTGGGCTTCATCGACAGCGCGCCATTCGTGTACCGCAACAGCGTCGACCTCGCCATCACGCCCGAGCAGCTGTTCGAGGTGCTCGCCGACGCGGAGTCCTGGCCGCGCTGGGCGAGCGTGATCACCAAGGTGACCTGGACCAGCCCCGAGCCGCGCGGGGTGGGCACCACCCGCGTCGTCGAGATGCGCGGCGGCATTGTCGGTGATGTGGGGGCACCTCCCGCTTGCGGGGGAGAGTACATCGCCTGGGAGCCGTTCACGCGCATGGCTTTTCGGTTCAACGAATGCTCGACCCGGTCGGTGGCCGCGTTCGCGGAGGACTATCGGGTCGAGGCCGTCCCGGGGGGCTGCCGGTTGACGTGGACCATGGCGCAGAAGCCCGCGGGCCCGGCCCGCCTGGCGATGTTCGTGGTGGGGCCGCTGCTGAACCTGGGGCTCCGCCGATTCCTGCGCAACCTGCGCAGCTACACCGACGCCCGCTACCCCGCGACCCAGCAAGGTTAGGAGCGCTCCATGTCCTTCAACGAGGGAATGCAGATCGACACCAGCACCGCTTCCTCGTCCGGCGGCGGCATGGGGATGGCCCTGGGGGGCGGCGGCCTCGGCCTGCTCATCCTGGTCGGGGCGCTGTTGTTGGGCGTCGATCCGGGCCGCGTGCTCAACACCCAGCAGAACACCGGCGGCTACTCGGCGCCCGGCTTCGACCTGAGCCAGTGCAAGACCGGGGCCGACGCCAACAAGTACGTGCAGTGCCGGGTCGTGGCCACCGGCAACTCCGTGGACGCGGTGTGGAAACAGCTGATGCAGGGCTACACCCGGCCGCATGTGCGGCTGTTCACCGGTTCCGTCGACACCGGCTGCGGACCGGCCACCACCGCGGTCGGGCCGTTCTACTGCCCGGTGGACCAGACCGCGTACTTCGACACCGACTTCTTCCAGGAGCTGGTCGACAAATTCGGTTCCAGCGGTGGGCCTTTCGCGCAGGAGTACGTGGTCGCCCACGAATACGGGCACCACGTGCAGCAATTGCAGGGCGTCCTGGGCCGTGCCCAGCAGGGGGCGAAGGGCGCCGGCGGCAATGGCGTGCGCACGGAGTTGCAGGCGGACTGCTACGCCGGGATCTGGGCGCACTACGCCTCCACCGTCAAGCAGGAGAGCACTGGCGTGCCCTACCTACAGCCCCTGAGCGACCAGGACATCTCCGACGCCCTGTCGGCCGCGTCATCGGTGGGCGACGACCGCATCCAGAAGGAGTCGACCGGCCGGGTCAATCCCGAGTCCTGGACGCACGGCTCGTCGGAGCAGCGGCAGCATTGGTTCACCGTCGGCTACCAGACCGGCGACCCCAAGCAGTGCGACACCTTCGCCGCACCCAGTTTGGGCTAGCCGCAGGGCTTTTCCATCACTTCGGCGCCTGACGGCGCTCCGTCATGCGTGCGCCGGGCGGGTGCCCTAGACTTCTACCCCGCCGCACGACGCGAAAGGCTCGTATGTCGGACATGACGCAGGAGCGCACCGACAGCGGGGACGTATCGGTCTGGACGCCGTTGCGGAATCCGGTTTTCCGCGCCCTGTTCGTCGCGCAGTTCGTGTCCAACGTCGGCACCTGGATGCAAAGCGTGGCGGCGCAATGGGTCTTGGTCGAAGGCCACAGCAGCGCCACCGTCGTGGCGCTGGTCCAGACCGCCAGCCTCGGGCCGACGCTCGTGTTGGCGTTGTTCGCGGGCGCGCTGGCCGACGTGTTCGATCAGCGGCGGTTGCTGATCGTTTTGCAGACCTACGCCGTGCTGGTGGCGCTGGCGCTGGCGGGGCTGACCTACTTCGGCCGGCTCACCCCGACGGCGCTGCTGCTGTTCACCCTGGCCATCGGCGTCGCCTCCGCGATCACGGCCCCGGCCTGGCAGGCGATCCAGCCCGAGGTCGTCCCGCGCGAGCAGATCACCGCCGCCGCGACGTTGGCCAGCGTCTCGGTCAACGTCGCCCGCGTGGTCGGACCCGCGATCGGCGGCATCGTCCTGGCGGTGACGGGACCGGCGGCGGTCTTCGCGATCAACGCGATCTCGTTCGTCGGCATCATCATCGCCTTGATGGGATGGCGGCGGCCCCAGCAGATCGCACCCATCGAACGGGAGCACCTGGGCCAGGCGATCCTGACCGGATTGGGCTACGTGATCAACGGCCCGATCTTCCGCCGAATCCTGCTGCGCGCAGCCGTTTTCGTCTTCCCCGCCTCCGCCCTGCTGGCGCTGCTGCCGGTGACGGCCGCCGACACCTGGCACCTGGGGGCCGGCGGCTACGGCGTGGCGCTGGGCGCCATCGGTGTTGGCGCGGTGCTCGCCGTCGCGGTTCCCGCGTCGTTGCGCCAGAAGCTGCCGCCCAACACGCTCCTGGCGGCGTGCGCGGCCGGGTACGGCGGCGCGACGCTCGCGGTCGTTTTCCTGCCGTTCGCCGCGGCCGCGCCGTTCCTGGTGTTGTCGGGGATGACCTGGCTGATCACGCTGACGACGTTGAACGCCGCGGCGCAGCTACACCTGCCGCGCTGGGTGCGGGCCCGCGGGCTGGCAATGTATCTGCTGGTCTTCACGGGATCCCAGGCGATCGGCTCGTATCTCTGGGGCGTGATCGCCACGCGCGAGGGGCTCGGCGTGGCGCTGACCCTGGCGGCGGTGTTGCTGGGCGTCGCCGCGCTCAGCGTCGTCCCGTTCGGGTTGCGGCCGGAGACCGGGAAGCTGAGCCGCGACATCTCGCGGGCCTGGCCGATGCCCATGGTCGTGTTCGAGCCGTGCCCCAACGACGGGCCCGTGCTGGTGACCGTGCGCTATCGCGTCGCGACCGACACCCTCGAGGAGTTCGTCGGGGCGATGAGCGCGGTGCGGCGCTCGCGGCTGCGGACCGGGGGCCACAGCTGGGGGCTCTATCACAGCCTGGAGCAGCCCGACACGGTCCTCGAGAGGTTCACCGTGCCGTCGTGGACCGAATTCGAACGCCAGCACACCGAGCGCTGGCTGGAGTCCGACCACGACGGCGTGACGAAGGCGGTGGGTTACACCGTCGACCGCGCCCGGCGGCACGAGTACTTCCTCGCGCTACGGGTGCATCGATGAACCGTGCGGCCTCTACCAGGGCCGCGTCGAGCAGGTGACCCCGGTGGTGGCGCTCTGCGTCACCACGACCTGGCCGTCGACGGCGATCTGGCACTGGATCTGCGGCGTGTTCGACGAGTCGCAGTCCGGCCAGTGACACCCGCCGCTCGCGTTCACGAACGCCCAATGATTCGGGTCGGCCAGGGTTGTGTTGTACACCAGCGGCTGGCCCGCGGCGAACGCCGTCTGCACGCTGTTCAGAAACTGCGACGAGTTCGCGTCGAAGGCCGCCTGGCTGGGCGGATCGGTGTTCATGTAGCGGACGTTTCCGGTGAGGTTGCCGGTGGCGGTGATGGTGTAGGTGACCTGGTGGCCGACGGGATCCGCAGAGGAGGTCGCGGGCGTGACGGCCACCGCCGCGGCCGCCGCAAACGTCGCCACCGCGACCCCGGTAGTCACTATTCGCACGTTCGTCATATCGAAAACGCTACCCAATTCGTTACGGGGCTACGCGTGAGAAGGCTATGCGTGCGAAAAGGTCTCTACTATGCATCTGTGCCCACGGCCTTCGTGTTGTCCGGCGGGGCCAGCCTCGGCGCGATCCACGTCGGGATGCTGCTCGCCCTGGCCGACGAGGGGGAACGGCCCGACCTGATCGTCGGGACGTCGGTGGGCGCGGTGAACGGCGGCTGGATCGCCTCACGGCCCGACCGGCAGGGGATTCTCGGGCTGGCCGACCTGTGGAGGTCGCTGACGCGAAAAGACATCTTCCCGACCCACCCGATCGCGGGCGCGATGGGCATGCTGGGCCGGCGCTCGCACCTGGTGCCCAACGTCGGGTTGCGCCGGCTGCTGGCCGAGAAGTTGGAGTTCGCCCGGCTCGAGGACGCGCCGATCCCGCTGCACGTGGTGGCCACCGACGTGATCTCGGGCGACGATGTCCTGCTGTCGTCGGGTAACGCGGTCGACGCGATCGCGGCCAGCGCCGCCATTCCCGGCGTCTTCCCGCCGGTGCGGGTCGGCGGGCGCGACATGATGGACGGCGGTGTCGTGAACAACACGCCGGTGTCGCACGCCGTCGCGCTGGGCGCCGACCGGGTCTGGGTGCTGCCGACCGGCTACTCGTGCGCCCTGCCCGAATCGCCGAAGACGGCGGTCAACATGGCGTTGCACGCCATGACCCTCGCCCTGAACCATCGCCTGGCCGGCGATATCGAGCGGTTCGAGCCGACGGTGGACCTGCGAGTCATCCGGCCGCTGTGCCCCGTCGCCATCTCCGGGGCCGACTTCTCGCACGGCGCAACGCTTATCGAGCGTTCGCACGCGGCCACCCGAGAGTGGCTGGCGGGCCGCCGCCCCTCCACCGGCCAGGCCGCGCTGCTCGAGTCGCACCGCCACTAGCGGCGGAGTTCACGCCGCTCCGGTATGAAGCAGGGGTGGCCGACGACTCCGAACAGCCCGCCGCCGGCGTCAGCCGCCGGCGGTTGTTGGCGACCGGCGCGGTCTCGGCAGCCCTCGGCGCGGGCGTGGGCGGCGGGGCCGCCCTGCTGTGGTCCCACCCAGCCGCGCCCGGCCTCTGGTATCAGCCCGGCCGCGTCGGCGCGCCGCCGGTGAGCGGGCTGCACCTGCAATTCGGCCGCAATGCCGGCACCGAGGCGGTGGTGTCCTGGCACACCGTCGACGCCGTCGGCAACCCGCGCGTGCTGCTCGGCACGCCGACGTCGGGCCTCGGGCGCACCGTGGCCGCCGAAACCCGCACCTACCGCGACGCCAGGTCGAACACCGAAGTCCGAGTGAACCACGCGCGCCTGACGAACCTGACCCCGGACACCGACTACGTGTACGCCGCGGTCCACGACGGCGCCGAGCCGCAGATGGGCACCATCCGAACCGCCCCGCTGGGCCGAAAGCCGTTCCGCTTCACCAGCTTCGGCGATCAGTCCACGCCGACGCTGGCGAGATTGCCCGACGGCCGGTACGGCACCGACAACATCGGGTCACCGGCCGCCGCCGACACCACCCTGGCGATCGAGCGCATGGCACCGTTGTTCAATCTGGTCAACGGCGACCTGTGCTACGCCAACCTCGCGCAAGACCGGATCCGCACCTGGTCGGCCTGGTTCGACAACAACACCCGATCGGCGCGCTACCGGCCGTGGATGCCGGCGGCGGGCAATCACGAGAACGAATGGGGCAACGGGCCAATCGGCTTCGGCGCCTATCAGACCTACTTCGCGGTGCCGGACTCGGGATCGAGCCCCGAGACCCGCGGGCTGTGGTACTCGTTCACCGCCGGTTCGGTGCGGGTGATCAGCCTGAACAACGACGACGTGGCGTTTCAGGACGCCGGCAATTTCTACGTGCACGGCTACTCAGGAGGAGAGCAAAGGCGTTGGCTGGCAGCCGAACTCGCCGCCGCGCGACGCGATCGGAACATCGACTGGGTGGTCGTGTGCATGCACCAGACGGCGATCTCCACCGCCGACGCGCCCGCCAACGGCGCCGACCTGGGCATCCGCGAGGAATGGCTCCCCCTGTTCGATCAGTACCGGGTCGACCTGGTGCTGTGCGGGCACGAACACCACTACGAGCGTTCGCACCCGGTGCGCGGCACGCTGCAGACCGACACCCGCACGCCGATGCCGGTGGACACCCGCGACGACGTCATCGACTCCACCAAGGGGACGGTGCACGTCGTGATCGGCGGCGGTGGCACGTCCATGCCCACGAACGGCTTGCTGTTTCCCGAGCCGCGCTGCCGCGTGTTGACCGCCGTCGGCGCTTTCGATCCCGGGCTCGGGCACAAGGCGCCGACCTACGTCGTGGAGGACGCGCCGTGGTCCGCCGTCCGGGATCGGGACAACCCCTACGGCTTTGTCGCGTTCGACGTCGACCCCGGCCAGCCGGGCGGCAACACCTCGATCAAGGCGACGCACTACGCGGTGAGCGGACCGTTCGGCGCGGTGACCGCGGTGGACCAGTTCACGCTGACCAAGCCGCGCGGGTAGCTCAAAACAGCGTCGCCTGAACGGGTTCCGGCTCCACGGGCGCCGGTGCGGGTTGCCGGAACGAGCGCTCACCGCCGCCCAGCGCGTATTTCGCGATCAGCGGCGCGGCCCGCCCCCGCAGCAATTCGCGGTAGCCGGCCGGCAGGTACGCCCCGCGCCGGTACAGCTCGCGGTAGCTGGACACCAGCTCGGGATGCGAACGGCCCAGCCAGGACATGAACCAGCCGCGGGTCGAACCGCGCAGGTGCAGGCCGAAGACCGTGACACCGGTGGCACCGGCCGCCGCGATCTGGCCGAGCAGCCGATCGAGGTGCTCTTTCGAGTCGGTCAGGTACGGCAGCACCGGCGCCACCATCACGTGGCAGTCCAGCCCGGCCTCGCGGACCGCGGCGATCAGGCCAAGCCGCGCCTGGGGCGTGGGCGTGCCGGGTTCGACGTCGCGATGCAGGTCCGCGTCACCGACCGCCAGCGACACGGCGACCGATAGCGGAACGTGTTGCGCCGCATCGGCAATCAACGGCAGGTCCCGGCGCAGCAGCGTGCCCTTGGTGAGGATCGACAGCGGGGTGCCGGATTCGGCCAGGGCGCCGATGATGCCCGGCATCAGCGCGTAGCGGCCCTCGGCGCGCTGGTATGGGTCGGTGTTGGTGCCCAGCGCGACGGTTTCGCGCCGCCACGACGGCCGGCGCAGCTCGCGGCGCAATACCTCGACGACGTTGGTCTTGACGATTACCTGGCTGTCAAAGTCGTTGCCGCAGTTGAAATCCAGGTATTCGTGGGTGGGCCGGGCGAAGCAATAGCGGCACGCGTGCGAGCAGCCGCGGTAGCCGTTGACGGTGTAGCGGAAGGGCAGCGCCGAAGCATCCGGCACCCTGTTGAGCGCGGACTTGCACAGCACCTCGTGAAAGGTGATGCCGTCGAAGTGTGGCGCGCGCACGCTGCGGACCAGGCCGATCCGCTGCAACCCCGGCAACGCTCCGTCCTCGACGGGCTCCCCGTTGACGGCGACAGCCTGGTCCGCCCAACGCATGACCTATTCGAACAATAGTTCGATTGAATGTCAAGGACGCCGCGCGTCAGATGTGGCCGGGCACCACGATCGGCGGCGGGGGCGGGCCGCGCCGCTGATCGCGAAATACGCGCTGGGCGGCGGTGAGCGCTCGTTCCGGCATGCCTGACC
>NZ_LZIZ01000093.1:0-24646 GCF_001666915.1 Mycobacterium sp. E3339
TCGCTCCGCCGGATCAGCGGGTTCCGGGCGGAAGGCTGGGCGGCGTCGTCACCGTCGTGGTCGGCAGGGTCGACGACGTGTAGCTCGGGGTGACGGTGACGGTGCTGGTGCTCGTCGACGGCGGCGGCACTTCGGTCGTGGTGGTGATCGTCGTGACGCTGGTGGTCGTCGAGGTGGACGACGTCGTCGTCGCCGACGCGGCGGCGATGACGCCGCAGGCCACAATCTTGCCCGAATCGCCGGTGGAGGTGCCGCTCAAGTTGTCCGCGTTCTGGTGGACGACCAGCGCGGTGCCCGAGCTGCTCCTCAGGTCCGATGAGGTGATCAGGCTGGTGGTGGTGACGAGCTTCGCCGAGCCGTCGTTGCGCACCTGCAGTGCGGTCAGGTCACCGCTGGCCGGAAAGCCCGTGTGATTCGGCGCCTGGTAGACGGACCCCGAGGACTGGAAGTCCCCCTCGCATTTGCCCACCGAGTGGATCATCAGCGCGTGGAATCCGGGGCTCAGGACCTGGTTCGGGCCGGCTTCCACGGTCACCGTGGCGTAGCCGTTCGCGAAATCGATGGTGGCGGTGCCGACCTGGTTTCCGTCGGCGCTCTTCAACTGCGTGGTCATCCGCTCGCTGCCGGGCGGCGCGCTGGAGGACGGCGACGTGGTGGCCTGGCCACCCTGTTGGTTTGCGCATGCGGCCAACGGTGCAATGGCCGCGGCTAGCACCGCGGTCGTGAAGGATACGCCCTTGTTCTTCATGGGCCGGTCGTACCCCGATTGGCGGCGATCGAAACGATTACAGCAAACTCAGCATCGCCGCGCGGCCGCGGACCCGCAGCGTGTTGATGGTGGACCGACGTAACCGATCCATCCGCTCGAGCATCCGCTCGCCCAGCGCGTCGAGCATCTCGGCGCTCAAATCTATTGGGGCGGGACACAAGTCACGCTCCTCTTCGCTGGCGTGCGCGTCCAGGACGGTGACGAAGGAATGCCACTCGTCCTCGTACTGCGGCGCCGACGCCGGTGTTCGAAGCAGCACGGCCAGCTGATCCCAGACTTGCCGGTGCTCGGCGTGGGCGATGGCGACCAGCGTGCTCGCCTGCGACACCGCCGGATAGAACAGGTCGTCCTCGATCCGCATGTGGATGTCGAGCTCGATCAGCAAGCCGTCGAGGGCGTCTTGGCGCTCGTCGCTGTCCGGGGGCAGCGCGGTGATCTTCTCGCAGAACCCGCGCAAGACCTTGTGGTGCTCGAAAAGCACGTCGTAGGCGTTCATCTCGCGGCTCCCCGCACCTCGACCAACCCGGCGCGGATGCGCGCCGGGTAGTGGGGG
Source organism: Mycobacterium sp. E3339 (assembly GCF_001666915.1). Taxonomy (NCBI): domain Bacteria; kingdom Bacillati; phylum Actinomycetota; class Actinomycetes; order Mycobacteriales; family Mycobacteriaceae; genus Mycobacterium; species Mycobacterium sp. E3339. The sequence continues at coordinate 1,323 of NZ_LZIZ01000093.1, forward strand.
AGCGACGCCGTCGCCGGTCCCCGCAGCACTTCCCCCGACTCGCAGGCGAAGCGCGAGCCGTGCCAGGGGCAGACGATTCGATCGCGATCGATCCAGCCGTCGTCCATCGGCGCACCCAGGTGGGGGCAGTGCGCGCCGACGGCCAGCACCCGTTCGTCGTCCCGGTACAGCACCACGCCCACGCCGTTCAGCTCGACCCGCCGGGGCCGGCCGTCCAGGGCCGAAGCCGGCAGCACCGGCGTCCACCGGTTCTCGCTCAGCCGGCTGCCGGAACGATCCACCCCGGTGCCCGATCCGAACACCAAGGCCCCGCCCAGATAGCCGCCGCCCAGGGTCAGGCCATAGCCCAGCGCGCTGCTCGCCACTCCGCGTCGCCGGCGGCCGTGGCCGCGGTCCCACCACGACAGCGCGTACAACGCGGTCGCGACGCCGTTCACCACGCCATGGATGAGGCCGACCCGTCGGGACTCCTCGTGGGTGTGCTGCCAGTCGGTCAGGCCGGTCGCGGCGGCGCCGACGCTGCCGGCGAGCCCGACCCCGAGCGCGAACCTCGACGCGTCCCGCCACCGGCCGGCGTTTCCGGGCAGCAGCGAGGCCGCGTCCATCGCGACCGTCGTCGTCACGGCCCCCGTCGGCACGGAGGTCAGCGCCGGGTGCAGCGGATGGCCCAGCCAGGTGCCGTGCAGCGCGTTGCTGATCCGGTCCCGGTGCCGGCCCATGGCCGCGAAGAGGAATGTCAGGCCGTGCTCGAGCCGATAGCTCGGCCGATCCAGCCATTCCTGGCGTCCCAGGGCGGTCACTGCTGCGTGTGATTGTTGCTTCACGGCACCTCCTGTGCGCGTGAGCGAACCGACGCGGGCTCCCCTGCACGACGGAACGCCCGAATTCTGTATCGGTGCGACGCCATTTCGCGCCGCTTCGATGCGAACTCGGCCGGTCGGCGGCCTAGTCCATGACGGTTACACGGATCGCGACGGCGAATCGTTCAACGACGTCGTGCGGGAGGCGTGCCGCCCCACCGGGGCGGCTGGGCCGGCGCCTAGGCCGAGCGGCGGATGCCGCGGGCGCGACCGATGTCGCCCTTCAGCAGCAGGTCGCGCTCGGATTCCGAGAGGCCGCCCCAAACCCCGTAGGGCTCACCAACTTCCAGGGCGTGCGAGCGGCACTCCTGAATGACCGGGCACTGCCGGCACATTTCCTTCGCGCGCTGCTCGCGCTGCATGCGGGCCCGGCCGCGCTCACCGTCGGGATGGAAGAACATCGACGAGTCGACGCCGCGGCACAAGCCCTGCAGTTGCCAGTTCCAGATGTCGGCGTTGGGTCCAGGTAGCTGCTCCGGCTGTGGCATTGGTGTTTCCCTCTCTGCACGGCACGCCCAGTAAGGTCAGGATCGCGAAGCGATAGTGCAACTGAAATGAAGCGGCGTCACCGATGACTACCCGTCATGCGTACGTTAGGGCGGACGGTGAATTTGCGTCAATAGCCACTTAGCCCGACAAAATATGTAATGGTTATAAAAGAATTAACGTCGCGTTCATCTGCCACCCAATGGTGAAACATGCACCGTGCTACCAGGCACTTGACCGAAACGAGATTTCCCAGCTCATGGGCCGACGGAGGGGCGACCGCGGTTAGTACAGAATCCATTGTGATTAACAGTTCGGTAACGCGAACTGCACAAAGTGTTTACTACCATCGTGGTGATTGAAACTCGTCACACTTCCGTGATTGGCGGGCAGTTGGCCGCCGCCGCCTTCGGTGACCGGCCAGGCACCTGGCCGCTTCCGACGGCGGTCACGCCGGAGGACCTGTGGCTGCGCGCGGTGGCGGCGGGCGGGCAGGGCCGCTACGGCAGCGCCTACCGCGATTTGGCGGCGCTGCGGCGCAGCGCGCCCGCCGGGCGGCTGGTCTCGCTGGCCCACAGCACGCAGGGATCGTTCCTGCGCCAACTCGGTTGGCACACCTTGGCGCGCGGCTGGGACGGGCGCGCGCTCGCGCTGGCCGGGGAGGACGCCCAGGCGCGCGCCGACGCCCTGATCGGGCTGGCGGCCGACGCGCTGGGTGTCGGCCGCTTCGCGGCCGCGGCGACGCTGTTGGCCCGCTCGGACTCGGAGCTGGCCGCCGGTGCGGTGCCCGACCGCCTGCCGGTGCGCCGCGGCTGGGTGGCCGCCGAGTTGGCGATGGCTCGGGGTGACGGCGAAATCGCCGTCCGCCATGCGAACGAAGCGGTGGACCTGGCCGGAGCCATGGCCGCCCCCTCGGCGCGGCACGCCGTCAAAAGCCGGGTGGTGCAGGCGGCCGCCCTGTGCAGCGCCGGGGCCGCCGAGCGCGCCCGGGCGGTGGCGGAGGAGGCGCTGGACGCCACCGGGGCGCTCGGCCTCGTCCCGCTGCGGTGGGCGCTGGCGTGCTTGCTGATCGATCTCGGAGGCGTCACGTTTTCGGCACAACGGCTGCGGGAAATTCGCGATGTCTGCGCAGGCCAAGTGCGGCTCGCCGGTGCGACGTGGCGTTCCGCTTGAAATGGCCTCGCGCCCGTTATTGTCATTGCGTTAGTTAGCCCGGTTAGCTCGCGATGTGTCCGGTTCGTAACGTTGGAGATACCGCCGTCGATGACAATTCAAGGGGATCGTCTCGACGCTGTGGTTGCCAAGGCCGTGGCGGGGGACACCAATGCACTACGGGAGGTGCTGGAGACCATCCGTCCGATTGTCGTGCGGTATTGCCGGGCGCGGGTCGGGACAGTCGAGCGGGGTGGCCTGTCAGCGGATGACGTCGCACAGGAGGTGTGCTTGGCGACTATCACGGCGTTGCCGCGGTATCGGGACCGGGGGCGTCCCTTTCTGGCCTTCCTGTACGGCATCGCGGCGCACAAGGTCGCGGACGCTCATCGCGCCGCCGGCCGTGATCTGTCCTACCCCACCGAGGTGCTTCCCGAGCGCTGGTCCTCCGACGCCGGCCCCGAACAGCGGGCCATCGAAGCGGATTCGGTCAGCCGGATGAGCGAGCTGCTCGAGATCCTGCCCGCCAAGCAGCGCGAGATCCTGATTTTGCGCGTCGTCGTCGGCATGTCCGCCGAGGAAACCGCGTCCGCCGTCGGCAGCACCACGGGAGCGGTCCGGGTGGCCCAGCACCGCGCGCTGTCGCGGCTCAAGTCCGAAATGATCGCGGCAGGTGACTGTGCCTGACTCCCTGGACGAATTCGCCCGCACCGACCTGCTTCTCGACGCGCTCGCCGAGCGGCGGCCGGTGCACGTCGGCGACCCCGACATGGACGCGGTGGCCACCCTGCTGGAGGACTGGCGTGACAACCTGCGCTGGCCGCCGGCCAGCGCGCTGGTGTCGGCCGAAGAGGCCGTCACGGCCCTGCGCACCGGATTGGCCGACCGCCGCCGCAGCCGTCGCGGGATGGCGACGATCGGATCGGTGGCCGCGGCGCTGTTGGTGCTGAGCGGATTCGGGGCCATGGTGGTCGAGGCCCGTCCGGGCACCACGCTCTACGGGCTGCACGCGATGTTCTTCGACCAGCCGCGGGTCAACGAGAAGCATCAGGCCTTGCTGTCGGCCCGGGCCGACCTGGCCAAGGTGCAGGAGTCGATCGACCGGGGTCAGTGGGACCAGGCCCGGAATCAGCTGACCGAGGTGAGCAGCCTGGTCCAGTCGATCGAGGACCCGGCCAGCAAACAGGAGCTGACGAACCAGCTGAATCTGTTGAATGTCCGCGTCCAGTCGCGCAACCCGAACGCGACGCTGCCGGCCCCGGCGAACACCCCCTCGGCGTGGTCGACTCCCACCACCGCGGCGCCGACGGCGTCCGGGGCGGCCCCGAGTTCATCGGTCACGCCGTCGCCCAGCCAGTCGTGGAGCAAGCACCGGCATCACGAGCAGACACCCGGCCCGTCGGCGTCGAACACGCCCTAGCGGTGTTTAGCGCCGGTACCCGTCGGCGTCCGAGGTGGCCTCGTTGAGCGAGGCGTCGGCGTACCCCCGGCAGTAATCCCACGTGACGTAGGCGTCCGGCTCCGGGTCGTAGGCCGGCTCGTGCGGGCGGACGGTGCCGTCGATCAGCAGCTGCAGCAGGTTCGCCCGCAACATGTCCCAGTCGTGGTAGTGATCCTGCTGACATTCGTCGCAACACACCACGAGCCCGCGAATGCCCTTGTGCGCCAACAGGGCTTCGTATACCGCCAGGTCGGCGAGATCCGCCTCGACCGCCATCCGCTCCTGGGCGTCCAGGGGTTGGCCCGGCTCTACGGCTTCCAGCGCCGCCGACGGATCGCAGGGGTCGTCGGCGAAAGGATCGGGCGGCAAACCCGGTGGGAGGTGATCGCGCACGCACACTAGCCTACGCAGCCCGGCCGGGATAACGCCAGCAGGGAAGCCCCACGTCGTTTCTGCGTTTCGGGTCCGCGGCGCGCCCCGGGTCGCCGGGGGAGCGTGCCGATAGGATGGTGGTCTCACGCCGCATCGTATGGAGGGCCCCACCGATGACCCGTGGCATGTCCCACCTGGAAGACAGCTCCGACCTGGTCGGTAGCCCCTACGTGCGCGACCCCCGGATCGGGGGACTGGTCGACGAGCCGGTGCCGACCGGCGGCGACAACCCGCACAAGGTCGCGATGCTCGGCCTCACCTTCGACGACGTCCTGCTGCTGCCCGCCGCTTCCGACGTGGTTCCCGCCACCGCCGACACGTCCAGCCAGCTCACCAAGAAGATCAGGCTCAAAGTGCCGCTGGTCAGCTCGGCGATGGACACCGTCACCGAGTCGCGGATGGCGATCGCGATGGCCCGGGCGGGCGGCATGGGCGTCCTGCACCGCAACCTGCCCGTCGCCGAACAGGCCGGACAGGTCGAGATGGTGAAGCGCTCGGAGGCCGGCATGGTCACCGACCCGGTCACCTGCCGGCCGGACAACACCCTGGCGCAGGTCGACGCGCTGTGCGCCCGCTTCCGCATCTCGGGCCTGCCGGTGGTCGACGACTCCGGGTCGCTGGTCGGCATCATCACCAACCGCGACATGCGCTTCGAGGTCGACCAGACCCGCAAGGTCGCCGAGGTGATGACCAAGGCCCCGCTGATCACCGCCCAGGAGGGGGTGAGCGCCGACGCCGCGCTGGGGCTGTTGCGTCGCAACAAGATCGAGAAGCTGCCCGTGGTCGACGGCCACGGCCGGCTCACCGGGCTGATCACCGTCAAGGACTTCGTCAAGACCGAACAACACCCGCTGGCCACCAAGGACAGCGACGGCCGGCTGCTGGTGGGCGCCGCCGTCGGCGTCGGCGGCGACGCCTGGGTGCGCGCGATGATGCTGGTCGACGCCGGGGCCGACGTGCTGATCGTGGACACCGCGCACGCGCACAACCGCCTGGTGCTCGACATGGTCGGCAAGCTCAAGGCCGAGGTCGGCGAGAAGGTAGAGGTGATCGGCGGCAACGTGGCGACCCGGTCGGCGGCCCTGGCGCTGGTGCACGCCGGCGCCGACGCGGTCAAGGTCGGCGTGGGCCCGGGCTCGATCTGCACCACCCGGGTGGTCGCCGGGGTCGGCGCGCCACAAATCACGGCGATCCTAGAGGCGGTCGCGGCGTGCGGGCCGGCGGGCGTGCCGGTGATCGCCGACGGCGGGCTGCAGTACTCCGGCGACATCGCCAAGGCGCTGGCCGCCGGCGCGTCGACGGCCATGCTGGGCTCGCTGCTGGCCGGCACCGCCGAGGCCCCAGGCGAGCTGATCTTCGTCAACGGCAAGCAGTTCAAGAGCTACCGCGGCATGGGCTCGCTGGGCGCCATGCAGGGCAGGGGCGGGGGGAAGTCCTACTCCAAGGACCGCTACTTCGCCGACGACGCGCTCTCCGAGGACAAGCTGGTGCCCGAGGGCATCGAGGGCCGGGTGCCGTTCCGCGGGCCGCTGTCCTCGGTGATCCACCAGCTCACCGGCGGCCTGCGCGCCGCGATGGGCTACACCGGATCGCCCACCATCGAGGCGCTGCAGCAGGCGCAGTTCGTCCGCATCACCTCGGCCGGGCTGCGGGAAAGCCATCCGCACGACGTCGCCATGACCGTCGAAGCGCCCAACTACTTTGCGCGCTGAGGGCGGCATGGTCGAAATCGGCATGGGCCGCAACGCCCGTCGCACCTATGAGCTGAGCGAAGTCAGCATCGTGCCGTCGCGGCGCACCCGCTCGTCGCAGGACGTGTCCACCGCGTGGCAACTGGACGCCTACCGCTTCGAGATCCCGGTGATCGCCCATCCGACCGATGCCCTGGTCTCCCCGGAGTTCGCCATCGAGCTCGGCCGCCTGGGCGGGCTGGGCGTGCTCAACGGCGAGGGGCTGATAGGCCGGCACGCCGACGTCGAGGCCAAGATCGCGCAGCTGGTCGAGGCCGCCAGCAAGGAGCCCGAGCCGTCGGCGTCGATCCGGCTGCTGCAGGAGCTGCACGCGGCGCCGCTGGACCCGGACCTGCTGGGGTCGGCGGTCGCGCGCATCCGGGAGGCCGGGGTGACCACCGCGGTGCGGGTCAGCCCGCAGAACGCCCAGGCGCTTACCCCGGTGCTGTTGCAGGCCGGCATCGACCTGCTGGTCATCCAGGGCACGATCGTGTCGGCGGAACGCGTGGCCAGCGACGGCGAGCCGCTGAACCTGAAGACCTTCATCTCCGAGCTCGACGTCCCGGTGGTGGCGGGCGGCGTGCTGGACCACCGGACCGCGCTGCACCTGATGCGCACCGGCGCCGCGGGCGTCATCGTCGGATACGGCTCCACCCGGGGCGTGACCACCAGCGACGAGGTGCTGGGCATCAGCGTGCCGATGGCCACCGCCATCGCCGACGCCGCCGCGGCGCGGCGGGAATACCTCGACGAGACCGGCGGCCGGTACGTGCACGTGCTGGCCGACGGCGACATCCACACCTCCGGCGAGCTGGCCAAGGCGATCGCCTGCGGCGCCGACGCGGTGATGCTCGGCACGCCGCTGGCCGAATGCGCCGAGGCGCTGGGCGAGGGCTGGTTCTGGCCGGCCGCGGCGGCGCACCCGTCGCTTCCGCGCGGGGCGTTGCTGCAGATCGCCCTCGGCGAGCGGCCGCCCTTGGAGCGGGTGCTCAACGGCCCGTCCGACGACCCATTCGGTTCCCTCAACCTCGTCGGTGGCCTGCGCCGATCGATGGCCAAGGCCGGCTACTGCGACCTCAAGGAATTCCAGAAGGTCGGGCTGACCGTCGGTAGCTGAGGCTCGCGGCCGCTGGTTTATTACCCGGCGGTAAGGCCATACTGGTGCGATGAGGCCGGATTACGACGTTCTGATCATCGGTTCGGGTTTCGGCGGCAGCGTCAGCGCGCTGCGGCTGACCGAAAAGGGCTACCGCGTAGGCGTATTGGAGGCCGGCCGGCGCTTCGCCGACGAGGATTTCGCCGAGACGTCCTGGGACCTGCGCAGGTTTCTGTGGGCGCCCAGGCTGGGTTGCTACGGCATTCAGCGGATTCATCCCTTGAAGAACGTGCTGATCCTGGCCGGCGCCGGCGTGGGCGGCGGGTCGCTGAACTACGCCAACACGCTCTACGTGCCGCCGGAGCCGTTCTTCGCCGACCGGCAGTGGTCGCACATCACCGACTGGCGCGACGAGTTGATGCCGCACTACGAGCAGGCGAAACGGATGCTCGGGGTGGTCACCAACCCGACCTTCACCGACGCCGACCGCGTCCTGAAGGAAGTCGCCGACGAGATGGGCTGCGGTGACACCTTCGTGCCCACCCCGGTGGGGGTGTTCTTCGGCCCGGACGGCACCAAGACGCCCGGCAAGACCGTGCCCGACCCATACTTCGGCGGCGCGGGACCGGAGCGCACCGGCTGCCTCGAGTGCGGTTGCTGCATGACGGGCTGTCGGTACGGCGCCAAGAACACGCTGCTGAAGAACTACCTTGGCCTCGCCGAATCGGCTGGGGCACAAGTCATTCCGATGACCACCGTCAAGGGATTCCAGCAGCGTCCCGACGGAGTGTGGGAGGTGCGCACCGTGCGCACCGGAAGCTGGCTGCGCAGGGACCGGCGCACCTACACCGCGACGCACCTGATCCTGGCCGCGGGCACCTGGGGCACCCAGCATCTGCTGTTCAAGATGCGCGACAAGGGCAAGCTGCCGCGGCTCTCCGAGCGGCTGGGCGTGCTGACCCGGACCAACTCCGAGTCGATTGTCGGCGCCGGCAAGCTCGAGGTCGACCCGAACCTGGACCTGACCCACGGCGTGGCGATCACGTCGTCGATCCATCCGACCTCGGACACCCACGTCGAGCCCTGCCGCTACGGCAAGGGTTCCAACGCGATGGGGCTGCTGCAGACGCTGATGACCGACGGCACCGGTCCCGAGGGCACCGACGTGCCGCGCTGGAAGCAACTGCTGGACCAGGCCCGCGAGGACCCGCGCCGGATGATGCGGATGCTCAACGTCCACCAATGGAGCGAGCGCACCCTGATCGCCCTGGTCATGCAGCACCTGGACAACTCGATCACCACTTACACCAAACGCGGCAAGCTCGGCATCCGCTGGTACACCAGCAAGCAGGGGCACGGCGACCCAAACCCGGCCTGGAACCCCGTCGGCAACAGGGTGACCCGGCGCATCGCCGAAAAGGTCGACGGCGTGGCCGGCGGCACCTGGGGCGAGCTGTTCAACATCCCGCTGACCGCGCACTTCCTCGGCGGCGCGGCGATCGGCGACGCCCCCGACAACGGGGTCATCGACCCCTACCACCGGGTCTACGGCTACCCCACGATGTTCGTGGTGGACGGCGCCGCGATCTCGGCGAACCTGGGCGTCAACCCGTCGCTGTCCATCACCGCCCAGGCCGAACGGGCCGCCTCGTTGTGGCCCAACAAGGGCGAGGACGATCAGCGTCCGCCGCAGGGCCAGGCGTACCGCCGGCTGGACCCGATCGCACCGAGGCAGCCCGTGGTGCCGGCAACCGCGCCCGGTGCGCTGCGCTGGTTGCCGATCACCCCGGTGCGCTCCGCCGCCGACGCCGGCTAGCTTCGGTCAGCTCGCGATCGCCTCGAGCGGGGCGCCGCTGACCACCCGGCTGCGTTGCCGGTGCACGTTGAAGGGCACGTCGCCCATCAGGGTCACGCGGTGCATCAGCCGCGGCTGGTCGTCGTAGTCGTCGATGGCGCGGTGCTGGGTGGCCCGGTTGTCCCAGACGGCGACGTCACCCGGCGCCCAGTTCCAGCGAATGGTGTTCTCCGGCATGGTGATTCGCCGCTGCAGCATGTCAAAGAGCACGGTTGATTCGTAGTTGTCCAGGCCGACGAACCCGCGCACGAAATCTCCCAACAGCAGCGTGCGCTCGCCGGTCTCCGGGTGCACCCGCACGACGGGATGCTCGGTGCGGAAGTCCGGTTTCTCGAAGGCCTGCCGGAACGTCCGCTGCGCGTCGGTCATGCCCACGGCTTCGGCGGTCACGTAGTCGTAGCGGTTGCTGTGCAGCGCCCACAGGTCGTCGACGAGCCAGGCCAGCGGCTCGGGCAGGTCCTCATACGCCGCGGCGGTGTTGGCCCATAGCGTCGAACCGCCGTAGCGGGGCAGGGTGACGGCACGCAGGATCGAGGCCGCGGGATAGTTCGCGACGAACGTGACGTCGGTGTGCCAGCGGTTCGCCTTGCCGAACTCGGAATTGATCGGGGTGATCACCGGCGCGTGCTTGGCGGCGAGCGCCTCGGCGGCCGGGTGGCCGACGGGCGTGCCCAACAGCCCGGCGAACGCCAGCTGCTGCTCGTCGTCGAGCTGGTGCTGGTGGCGGAAGAAGATCACCTTGTGGGCCAGCAGCGCCTGCTGGATCTTCTCGATCGCGGCCGCGTCGAGGTCGCCCCCGAGGCGCACCCCGTCGACGCGGGCGCCGATGCGGCTGCCCAGCTTGGTGACGGTTATCTGACCGATCATTTTCATCATTCCTACTGTTAAAGGGGCGTAGTCATCTGACTACATAGAGTACTGTAGTCGTATGACTACATCGTCCGCAAGGGCCGCCGGGAAAATGCCGACGGGTCGGGCCGAGGTCGCCGCCGCGATCCTGGCGGCCGCCACCGACCTGTTCGCGCAGCGCGGACCCGCGGCCACCTCGATCCGCGACATCGCCGCTCGAGCCAACGTCAACCACGGGCTGCTGTTTCGCCACTTCGGCACCAAGGAACAACTGATCGGCGCGGTGCTGGATCACCTCAGCGCCGACGTCGGCGCCCTGCTGAGCGACGAGGCGCCCGCCGGCGAACTGGACCGGGCGTTGGACCGGCAGATGCGCGTGATGGCCAGGGCCTTGCTCGACGGGTATCCGGCGGGTCAGCTGCAGACGCGCTTTCCCGCCATCGCGGCGTTACTCGACTCGGTGTTGCCCCATCACGACGACGAGGCCGAGGCGCGGCGCGCCGTCGCGAACGCGCTTGCGCTGCAATTCGGCTGGCGGTTGTTCGCGCCGATCCTGCGCGCGGCGACCGGAATCGACGAGCTGACGGACGCCGAGATACGGATGGCGGCGACCGCCGAGGCGGGGCGGCTGCTCAACCCCGGCTGATGCTCACTTCTTGCGGGTCAGCGCCCGGCGGTGCAGCGGCTCGCGGCCCGGCGGCTGCTGCGGGGGCGGCAGCAGTGGTTTGCGTTCGCGCACCGCGAAGGTCTTGGGCGCGTCGGTGCTCAGGGTGACATCCTCGCCGGCGTGCCGGATGGTGAGTTGGCCGCCCGGCCCGTCGCGCACCGTGTACGTGACGTCGGAATGGTTGACGTCGACGGTCACCCGGAAATCGCGCCACCGAAGCCGAAACCGCAGCCGCGAAATGCCGTCGGGCAGTGCGGGATCCAGCGCCAGGATGCCCTCGTCGTCGCGCAGGCCGCCGAAGCCGCCCACCAACGCCGTCCACGCGCCCGCGAGCGAGGCCATGTGCAGGCCGTCGCGGGTGTTGTGGTGCAGGTCGCGCAGGTCGATCAACCCGGCCTCGTAGGCGTAGTCGTGCGCCAGTTCCAGGTGTCCGACCTCGGCGCACATCACCGCCTGGGTGCACGCGGACAACGACGAATCGCGCACCATGCGCCGCTCGTAGTAGTCGACGTTGCGCGCCTTCTGTTCCGGGGTGAACGCGTGACTGCGCCACTGCATCGCCAGCACCAGGTCGGCCTGCTTGATCACCTGCGCGGGGTAGAGCCGCACGTAGGGGTCGTGCAACAGCAACGGATAGGAGTGGTTCTCCTGGAAATTCCATTCCGCGAGCGTGGTGAAGCCCTCGCACTGCTGATGCACCCCCAGGCCGGCGTCGTAGGGGATGTTGGCGGCGTCGGCCGCGTCGCGCCAGGAAGCCGTCTCCTCGGTGGTGACGCCCAGCGCCTCCGCCACCTCGGGGTGGCGGTTGCAGGCCTCGGCGGCGGTCCGCAGGTTGTGCGCGGCCATCAGGTTGGTGAAGACGTTGTCGCGCACGATCGCGGTGTACTCGTCGGGGCCGGTGACCCCATCGAGGTGCCAGACGCCATGCCGGTCGTGGTGGCCGAGGGTGACCCAGAGCCGGGCGGTTTCGACGAGAACCCTTAGGCCGCAATGCTTTTCCAATTCCTCGTCGCCGGTGACGATGCGGTATCGTTCGAACGCCATGGCGATGTCGGCGTTGATGTGCCAGGCCGCGGTGCCGGCCGGCCAATACGCCGAGCACTCCTGCCCGCGGATGGTGCGCCAGGGGAAGGCGGCGCCTTCGAGGCCGAGTTCGGCGGCCCGCTCCTTGGCGAGGTCCAGCGTCGACGCCCGCCACTTCAGCGCGTCGGCCACCGCGTGCGGCGCGGTGTAGGTGAGCACCGGCAACACGTAACCCTCGGTGTCCCAGAAGGCGTGGCCGTCATAGCCGGTCCCGGTGAGTCCCTTGGCCGAGATCGCCCGGCGCTCGGCGCGCGCGCTGGCCTGCAACAGGTGAAACAGCCCGAACCGCACGGCCTGCTGGGACTCGGGATCGCCCTCGACCTCGACGTCCGCGCAGTCCCAGAACTCGTCCAGGTACTTGCGCTGCGCGTCCACCAGCCCCTGCCACCCGCTGTAGCGGGCGCTGTGGATGGCGGCGGCGGCCTGGTCGCGCAGCGCGGGGCGCGAGCGCATGCTCGACCAGCCATACGCGAGGTACTTGACGATGCGCAGCTTCTGCCCGGCGCGCAGCCCGCAGATCACGGTGGTTCGCGCCAGGTCTTCGCGCGCGTCGGTGCTGTACTCGACGCGACCGGGAACGTCGATCTCGTGATCCATCGCGGCGGACATCATCAGGGCGCTGCTGCGGGTGCGGTGCATGAGAAGCGCCCCGGTGTCGGTGTTTTCGTGGTCGACGGAGACCAGGGGGCTTTCCAGGATGGCCGCCACCCGCGGGTCGCCCGACGTCTGGGGCTGGTCCTCATTGGTGACCAGTTCGGACTGCACCGTCACCCGGACGAAATCGCCGACCGCTTCCACGACGTATTCGATGGCGGCCACGCCGCGTTGCGCCAGCGACACCAGTCGGGTGGACACCAGCTTGATTTCCTTGCCCGCGGGCGAGCGCCAATGCGCGTGGCGGGCCATCGTCCCCGCGCGCAGGTCGAGAACCCGTTCGTGCGAGAGCAATTCGCCGTAGCGGACGTCGAACGGCTCGTCCTCGACCAGCAGGCGGATGATCTTGCCGTTGGTGACGTCGACGATTGTCTGGCCGGCCTCGGGGTAGCCGTATCCGGCCTCGGCGTAGGGCAGCGGCCGGATTTCGTAGAAGGAGTTCAGGTAGGTGCCGGGCAGGCCGTAGGGCTCACCCTCGTCCAGATTGCCGCGCAGCCCGATGTGCCCGTTGGACAAGGTGAACAGCGATTCGGACTGTGCCAACAGGTTCAGGTCGAGCTTGGTTTCGCTGACCAGCCATGGATCGACGGGGAAGGCTTCGTCGGTGATCATGACTGCAGCAGCTCGGCGAGGTCGGTGACCACCACGTCGGCGCCGTTGCGCCGCAGATCCTCGGCCTGCCCCACCCGGTCGACGCCCACCACGTAGCCGAAATTACCGGCATGGCCGGCCTGCACGCCCGAGATGGCGTCCTCGAAAACGGCCGCTTCGTCGGCGCCGACGCCGAGCAACTCGGCGCCCCGCAGGTAGGAGTCGGGGGCCGGCTTGCCGGCGATGTGCTCGTCGCGCAGCGTGACGCCGTCCACCCGCTGCTGGATGAACCGGTCCAGACCGGTGATCTCCAGGACGTCGCGGGTGTTGGCGCTCGAGGACACCACCGCGATGCCCAGGCCCGCCTCCGAGACCGCCTCCAGGTAACGTCGCGACCCCTCGAACACCTCGACGCCGTCCTTGCGTAGCACCTTCTGGAACGCGTCGTTCTTGCGGTTGCCCAGCCCGTACACGGTGTCGGCGTCGTCCGGGTCGTCGGGACTGCCGTCGGGCAGATCGATGCCGCGGCTCTGCAGGAACGAGCGGACGCCGTCCTCGCGCTTCTTGCCGTCCACGTATTTGCGGTAGTCGGCGGCCGCGTCGAAGGGAACGAACTCCTCCCCGGTGCGCTTGGCCCGTTCGGACAGGAAGTCGTCGAACATGGTCTTCCAGGCCTTGGTATGGACGCTGGCGGTATCGGTCAGCACCCCATCGAGGTCGAACAGACAGGCATGCACTTTCTCGGGCAGACCCAAAGAATGCACCGGCGGACCTCGCTCTCTAGTGTCTGACGGACTAGGTAAGCGATACCCACTCCACCATGCCGAGCAATCCGCGCGCCACCTTGGGCGCCTGTTATGTGCGCCGACGGCTTTCCCGGATGAGGCGGGCCATTTCCCCCGGGCTTTCGAGGGCCGAGAAATGGCCGACGCCCGGCACGGTAACGGCGTCCGCGGTCAGCAGGGCGGCGACGTGCTCGCGCTCCGCCGCGCGCGACCAGTCGCGCTCGCTGTAGACGAGCGTGACGGGCACGCTCACCCGCGCGTAGCGGCTTCGCGCGGCGACGAATCCGGCGAGGCTGCGCATGATGGCCCGGTTGACCCGGGGGTAGCCGCGGCGGCGTCCGCTGCGGCGCAGCTCGGCGAGGAACCCGCCGGGCAGCGCGTGGCGGTCGGCGAAGCCGCCGGCCAGCACACCGGCGAGGATCGGGCGGTTTTCCAGCCGGGCGAAAACGGGTCCGGTGCCGGGCAGGCGGACGGCCGTCCCGATCACGCGGGCGAACCAGTTGCCGCGCTCCAGGCCGCCCGGGTAGTCGTAGGGATTGACGGCCACCACGTTGCGCACCCGACCGGTCAGGTCCATCGACGCCAGCAGCGCGATCGCGGCGCCCATCGATTCACCGGCCAGCGTGACGTCGCGCAGGTCGAGGGCTTCGACGAATTCGACGACGGCGCCGCACAGTTCCGGTTGGTCGTAGCGCGCGCCCGGCACGATGTCCGACCATCCCATCCCGGGCAGATCCAGCGCGTAAACCGTGAATTCGTCCCACAGCTCGGGCAACACCCGCTGGAAGTAGTCGAGCTGCGTCCGCACGGTGTGCAGCAAAACCAGCGGCGGCCCCGTGCCCGTCGTGAAGTAACGCAACCGCGATCCGTCGCGGCGACGTAGAAACTTCACCTCGCCGCGACCACCGCTCCACGTCATCGTGTAGCGCCGGTCGGCAATCTCGTTGGGGGACACGTCTTTCAGCCTTCGCACACGGCCTGGATGGCGCGCAGCCGTCCGTCGGCCAGCGCTTGGGTGAGGTGGTGGACTTTGGTGTCGAAGTCGGCGACGAAGGCGTGCAGCCCCAGCGGGTTGGCGGGCTGTGCCAGCAGGGCCCGCATCAGCGCGACCGCCTCGTCGGTGCGGTCGTTCCAGTGCGCGACGGTGAAACCCGCGGACTCGACGGCGGCGCGCAACTGATCGGGGGTGACCAGGTGGCTGCGCCCGGGGTTGTCGGCCCACGGCAGCGGATAGTCGAGCGGGCCGCGATCTCCCGTCGTGATGTCCCACAGGGCGAGCCGCCCGCCGGCCTTGAGGACGCGGCGCGCTTCGGAGTAGAGGCGCGCCTTGTCCGCGACGTTCATCTGGACGTGCTGGCTCAGGACCACGTCGAACGTCCCGTCGGGCAACGGCAGGTCGGTCACGTCGGCTCGGTGGACGGATATCCGGTCATCCAGGCCGACAAGGCGATTGAGCCAGCGGTGCGTGTCGCAGTATTCGTCGGTGAGATCGACGGCGGTGACCGCGCAGCCGTAGCGCGCGGCGACGTAGCGGGCGGTACCCCCGACCCCGCTGCCGGCGTCGAGCACTTCGCTTTCAGCGCCGATCTCGACCAGGTCCACCAGTTGGGCGGTGGCGATGCGGCCCATGGTGTGGAAGTCCTCCAGCAGCGCCAGGTCGGCGGGTTCGAGGCGGTCGAGGTCCTTGCCGGCAACGACCAGCGCGCGCTCGATGTTGTTCCGCGACAGGCCGGTTGAGTATTGCTCTTGGATGACGTTGCTCATTTGCGCACCCATGCCGTGATGATGGGCGGCATCGTGATGAGGGCATTGGCCGCGAGCACCTCCTCGCGGAAACGCGGCACGAACTCGTCGATGTCGGCGACCTCGTCGATGGCGAAGCCGCCCTGTTGCGCGATGGGGGAGACCAGCCGCCAGACTTCCGCGCCGTAGGCCAGGATGTCGGTCCGGGCGGCCGTGCCGATCGGGGCGCCGACGGTCAGCTCCGGCGAACCCAGGCCGGCGTCGGCGAATATGGTGTGCAGCTCGGTGCCGAACCGCGCGGACAGGCCCATGGCCTCGAAGGCCCGCACGATCCCCGCTATCACCTGACCGAACAGCGGCGTCTCCGGGTCGCTGCGCGCCGATTGAATGTCGTTCTCGGAGAACGCGATGACGCCACCGGGCCGCACGAACTGACTCAGGCGCCGCAGCGTGTCGACCGGGTCGGGCAGGTGCATGAGGATCAGCCGGCCGATCAGCGCGTCCACCGGCTCGTCCAGCGTGATCGCGTCGATCGCGGATTGGGTGAAACGCGCTGTGCCGATGCCCTGTTCGGCGGCGCGGGCGCGGGCCAGCTCCACCATGTCGGGGGCGGCGTCCACCCCGAGCACGCTGCCGGTCGGACCGACCAGCCGGGCGGCGATGAACGACACGTCGCCGGGGCCGCTGCCGATGTCGAGCACCCGCATGCCCGGGCGCAGGCCCGCGAGCCGCAGCGCGTGCTCGGTGTAGTCGTTGTAGAGCCGCCCCTGCAGGAGCAGCCGCCGCACCTCCACGTCGGCATGGCCGAGGACATAGGTGCTTTCGGTCATGGGACCTTCCTTTCCTGACGCGCCGGCAATAACCAGCCGACTACGATGGCCGCGCCCAGCGCGATGCCCGCACACACCAGCGAGCTCACCTGCAGGCCGTCCAGGAACGCGCGATCGACCGCGGCGCGGACGCCGACGGCCCGTTGCGCGGGCAGCTGCGCGATCACACTGTGCGCCAGCGCCATCGACTGCCGCATGGCCTCGGCGGGTAGCCCGGTCAACGCCGACGCGGCGAGGTGTCCCGAGTAGACCGAGGCGAAGATGCTGCCGGCGATCGCGACACCGAGCGTGCCCCCGAGCTCGCGCGTGGTGTCGTTGACGGCCGAGCCGACCCCGGCCTTGTCGGCGGACAGCGACCCCATGATGGCCTCGGTGGCCGGCGAGACCGTCAGGCCGAGGCCACCGCCGAGGAGCAGCATCTGGGTGGCGATCTGGGTGTACGGCGTGGCGGCGTCGGCCGTGGAGGCCCACGCCAGCCCGGCGGCGAACACGGTCAGCCCGGCGGCGACGACGGCGGTGGTGCCGACCCGCTCGACCAGCCGTGGGCTCGCGATGCTGGCCAGCGCGATGGATGCGGCGACCGGCAGCAGCCGTACCCCGCTCTGAAAAGCGGTGTAGTCCTTGATGAATTGGAAGTACTGGGTGATGACGAAGATGAAGCCGAACAGAGTCAGGAAGCCGGCCGTCACCGCCAGGCTGCCGCCGGAGAACCGCCGGTTGGCGAACACCGAGATGTCCAGCATGGGCTGGTGGGTCCGCCGCTCCCAGAGCGCAAACACCACGAGGATCGCTGTGGCCAGGGCGAACCCGCCCGCGGTCCGGCCGTTGGTCCATCCCCAGGTGGGCGCCTCGATGACCGTGTAGACCAGCGCCGTGATGCCGGCCGCGGACAGGATCAGGCCGCCGACGTCCACGCGCGGCGCCGCGGGATCGCGGGAGGTCGGCACGAACAGGGCGCCCCCGACGATCGCCAGCACGGCGATCGGGATGTTCACCATGAAGATCGAGCCCCACCAGAAGTGCTCGAGTAGCCAGCCGCCGCTGATCGGCCCGACGGCCACCCCGACGCCGACCATCGCCGCCCACAGCCCGATCGCCTTGGCCCGTGCCACCGGGTCGGTGAAGATGTTGGTGATCAACCCGAGCGTGGTCGGAAAGATCACCGCCGCGCCCACCCCCATCGCGGCGCGCGCCGCGATCAGCTGGCCGGCCGAATCGGTATGTGCCGCAACGGCGGAGGTGACCGCGAACAGCGCAAGCCCGGAGTTCAGCCAGCCGAGCCTGCCGAATCGGTCGGCCAGGCTGCCCGCCGATAGCAGCAGGCCGGCCATCACCAGGGTGTAGGCGTCGACGATCCATTGCAGCTGCGCGGTGTTGGCGCCGAGCTCGCGCGACAGGGTCGGCAGCGCGACGTTGACGATGGTGGCGTCGACGCTGATGACGAAGACACCGAGGCAGACGACGGCGAGCGCGGCTATCGGATGGTTGCGGACACGGCTTGCGATGGGCATAGACGAGACCCTAAAGCTGGCAGACAAGAAAATCAAGCAAATAGTTGAAAAAGATGTCTGAAGTGCTAGGGTGGGGTGGTGGCGACCCGCCGGACCTACAACCAGAACTGCCCGATCGCGCTCGGGCTCGACGTCCTGGGCGAGCGGTGGACGCTGCTGATCTTGCGCGAGCTGGTCGGCGGCCCCCGCCGCTACGGTGACCTGCGCGCCGAATTGCCGGGCATCGCAACGAATCTGCTGGCCGAGCGGCTCAAGGAACTGCAGGACGCAGGGCTCGTCGACCGCGCCGATCTGCCCGCCCCGATCGGGCGGACCGTGTACACGCTCAGCGACGTGGGCTGGCAGCGGGTGCTGCCCGTGCTGCGTAGCGTCGCGTGGTTCGGCCTGGACCGGCTGGACCCGGTCGAGGGCGAGCCGGTCTCTCCGCTCAACGGGTTTCTGGCCGGGATTCTGCTCGGCTTCGACTCGGCCAAGGCCGCGGGGCTGGAGGCGACGTGCCGGGCCGAGATCGACGGCCGGCGCTTCGACTTCGCGGTGACGCAGGGGCGGCTGGCCGGTGCGCGCGGTGAGCCGTCGGCGACGATCACCGCCGCCGCGGCCGATCTGGTGACCGCCCGCCTCGGGGCGAGCGAGGCCAAGCGCAAGGCGGCGGCGCGGCGCATCGCGGTGACGGGCGATGCGACGGCCGTCGACGGCGTGCGTCAGGCGTTCGGGCTGTAGCGCTCAATCCGCGGGTTCGAGCAGCGCGCCGATGAGCGCGTCGGCGATGAACGTGCCGTATCGCTTGGCCGACCAACCCCGTTCGAGCACGAGGAGCTCGTAGAGCTCCGGCGCGTGATACGTCCACAGGATGTCGCGCGCTTGCTTCGAGCCGACGCGCAGCCGTCCCGTGCGGGCCAGATCGGCCGCGAACATCGTCATGGCGTTGAGGGTTTCCTGCCGAATCTGCTGCCAGACCTCGCGCGCGTCGGGTGACGACGCGGCGCCGTCGCGCGCGAGCAGCTGCACCGGAGCGCTGCGCGGCATGGTGGCGGCCAGGTGGTCGGCGTAGATCTGTAGCTTGCGGTCCGCCTCGGTCGCCTCGATGACGTTGCGGATCACGTCGCGCTGGGCCATCGGGATCGGCTCGTCGTCGCCGGCCACCGAGACGTCGAACAGCGCCTTGAGCACGCCCGCCTTGGTCGCAAAGGCCTTGTACACCGTTTCGACCGACACGGCGGCGTCCCGCGCGATCTCGGCGATCGTGGTGGTCGCGTAGCCCTGGGCCAAAAATCGCCGCCGGGCGGCGGCAAGCACCGCGTCCCGGTTGCGCTGCGCCTGTTCGCGGCGGCGGGTCGAGTCGTAGCGGCGTGGTGGCCGGCCCTTGACAGATCCCATAATTAGTTACATGCTCCTTTATCTATTACAGATTACTGTATCAGAATTAGGAGCATGACATGACCACCGCAACGTGCCCCGCCGTCGGCCTGTCCGGAGGCGCCCACCCCATGGACGTCGCGCGTGCCCTGGCGCCCGAGATCACCCGGCGCGCCGGCGAGGCGGAGGCGCTCGGGACGATGCCACCCGATCTGGTCGGGCGGCTGCGTGCGGCCGGTGTCTTCCGGGCGCTGCAGCCGCGCTCGCTAGGCGGATTCGAAATGGCGCCAACCGAATTCATCCACATGATCGAGGAGCTGGCGCGCGCCGACGGATCGACGGGCTGGATCGCGGCCATCGGCGCCGGCGGCCCGGCATTCACCGCCTGGCTCGAACCCGCCGCCGCCACGGCGCTGTTTGGGCCGGACGCCGATTTCCTGGCGGCCACGGTGTTCGCCCCCACCGGGCGCGCCGTCCCGGACGGCCGCGGGCGCTTCGCCGTCGACGGCCGGTGGCCGTTCGCCAGCGGCTGTCGCCATGCCGAATGGGTTTTGGCCGGGATGTTCGTCTTCAACGGCGACACGCCGCGAATGATCCCCGACCAGGGCCCCGACTGGCGTCTGGCGTTCTTCCCCCGCGCCGAAGCCGAAATCATCGACAACTGGGACGTTTTGGGGCTGCGCGCCACCGGCAGCAACGACCTGGTCGGCCGGGGCCTGCGGGTCGACGAGGAACACACCATCAGCCCGTTCTTCTCCCCGGCCCGCCAGGACGGCCCGTTGTGGCGGCTGGCGTTCTTCACGCTCGTCGGGGTCGCGATCGTGGGCGTCCCGCTCGGGATCGCGCGTCGCGCGCTGGACGAATTCACCGAGCTGGCGGCGACGAAGACGCGTGCCGGCACGTTCGAGCCGCTCGCCCAGGATTCCGCCGCACAGGTCGAATTCGCCGGTGCCGAAGCCGGTTTGAGGGCGGCGCGGGCCTTCGTTCTGGACGAGGCCGCCGCCCTGTGGGAAAGCGCGTGCGCCGGCGACCCGCCGACGCTGGGGCAGCGCGCCGGCTTCCAGCTCGCCGCCCAACAGGCGATGCGCGCGGCGCGTCACGCGGCGGATACGGCGTTTCACCTGACCGGCGCCGGCGCGGTGCACGCGAACCACCCGCTGCAACGATGCTTCCGGGACCTGCACACGGTCGGCCAGCACGTGTACTTCAGTGCGGCGGCGTGGAAGCGCTACGCCGGCACCCGCTTCGGCATTGCGCAACCGACCCACCTGATGTGATGGCGTAACCATTAAGCTGGCTGCCGTGGAAACCCCCTCGCCGCGGCCCGTGCTGGTCGTCGACTTCGGCGCGCAGTACGCGCAGTTGATTGCCCGGCGCGTCCGCGAGGCGCGGGTCTTCTCCGAGGTCATCCCGCACACCGCGTCGATCGACGAGATCAAGGCCCGGGAGCCGTCGGCGCTGGTGCTCTCCGGGGGGCCTTCCAGCGTCTACGAGCCCGGCGCTCCGCAACTCGACCCGGCGGTGTTCGACCTCGGCGTGCCCGTGTTCGGCATCTGCTACGGATTCCAGGCCATGGCGCAGGCCCTCGGCGGGACCGTCGCCCACACCGGCACCAGCGAGTACGGCCGCACCGAACTGAAAGTCGCTGGGGGCGAACTGCATTCGGGGCTGCCGAGCGTGCAGCCGGTGTGGATGAGCCACGGCGACGCGGTCACGGCCGCGCCGGACGGGTTCGACGTGGTGGCCAGCAGCGCGGGCGCGGCGGTGGCCGCCTTCGAGAACCGGGCCCGCCGGCTGGCCGGTGTGCAGTATCACCCCGAAGTCATGCACACCCCGCACGGGCAGCAGGTGCTCAGCCGCTTCCTGCACGACTTCGCCGGGCTGGGCGCGGAGTGGACGCCGGCCAACATCGCCACCGCGCTGGTGGAGCAGGTGCGCGAACAGATCGGTGACGGCCATGCGATCTGCGGGCTCTCCGGTGGCGTGGACTCGGCGGTGGCCGCCGCGCTGGTGCAGCGCGCCATCGGCGACAGGTTGACCTGTGTCTTCGTCGACCATGGACTGCTGCGTGCCGGCGAGCGGGATCAGGTGCAGCGCGACTTCGTGGCCGCGACCGGCGCCAACCTGGTCACGGTCGACGCCGCGGATACCTTCCTGCAGGCGTTGTCGGGGGTGACCAACCCCGAGGGCAAGCGCAAGATCATCGGCCGCCAGTTCATCCGGGCGTTCGAGGGCGCGGTGCGAGACATCGTGGGGGAGAGCGGCTCCGACGTCGAATTCCTGGTGCAGGGCACGCTGTATCCGGACGTGGTGGAATCCGGTGGGGGCAGCGGCACCGCCAACATCAAGAGCCACCACAACGTCGGCGGCCTGCCCGACGACCTGAAGTTCAAGCTCGTCGAGCCGCTGCGGCTGCTGTTCAAGGACGAGGTGCGCGCCGTCGGGCGTGAGCTCGGCCTGCCGGAGGAAATCGTTGCGCGCCAACCGTTTCCGGGGCCCGGGCTGGGCATCCGGATCGTCGGTGAGGTCACCGCGCAGCGGCTGGACACGTTGCGGCGGGCCGATGAGATCGCGCGCGAGGAGCTGACCGCCGCCGGCCTCGACAACCTGATCTGGCAATGCCCGGTGGTGCTGCTGGGCGACGTGCGATCGGTCGGAGTGCAGGGCGACAACCGCACCTACGGGCACCCGATCGTGCTGCGGCCGGTGTCCAGCGAGGACGCCATGACGGCCGATTGGACCCGGGTGCCCTACGAGGTGCTGGAGCGCATCTCCACGCGCATCACCAACGAGGTGGCCGAGGTCAACCGCGTGGTGCTGGACATCACCAGCAAGCCGCCGGGCACCATCGAGTGGGAGTAGCCAGTCCGCGAGTGTGCGGCTACTCGACGAATTCACGCCTGCCATAGGTGATCATGGCCGCATCCCAGTTTCCGCCGGCCGCGGTGACGAGCCCGCGGGCGATGTCGCGGTCGCCGTCTTCGGCGACCAGGATCAGGGTGTGGTCGGTCGTGGTGACGGATCCGCCGCGGATGCGGTCGCGGGCGACCGGGTCGGCCGCCAGCGCGTCGCCGAGGCGCACGACGTCGACGCCCGGCACGGCGATGAGGATCGCGTCCTGTCGCGGCGCGTTCTGCGGCAGGTAGTCGAAGGTCAGCACCGCGTCCTGGTCGAACTGGCGGCGCAGCGCCTCGGCGGCGGTGTGCGACGAGCCGTCGACCCCGCACAGATGAAATTCCCGCGAGCGCTCGTGGGTGGTTCGCTGCAGCGCGCTCGACCAGTACACCCCGTCGAGCGGGGTCGACCCCGTCACCGCCGCGCCGTGTAGCTCGATCGTCATGTCGGCCTGCGGTTCGAACAGGGGATCGGCGTTGTCGGCGGCGAACAGCTCCGCAGGTTGGCAGGGCGCGGCGTGGGCCGGCGCGGGAAAAGTGATGCAAAAAGGCACCATCAGCCCCACCAGTATCGACCGCATAAAGCAGCCTCTCACGTTTCTTGACGGTTGTCGGAGGGTGGGTGTTAACTCTCAATCAGTCGAACATACTTTCGAAAACAGCGGTGGAGGAGGCTCGTCATGACTGCGGCTTTCGCCACCGATCCCGGCCGGGAAACCCGCGCTGAGCAGCTCGAATCGCTTCGCCGGCGGATGGCCGTGATCACCGGCAAGGCGCCGGGGCCCGCCCCCGCCCGCGCCGACGATCTGCTGCCGGAATCGGAAGCCCAACTGGCCCTGCCGACGTGGCTGGCGGAGTCGCTGCCCGTGCCCCTGCCACGCGGAACGGTGGCGGTGCTCTCCGGCGCCCGCTCGCTGCTGTTGGGTGTGGTGGCCGCGGTGACGGCGGCGGGCGGCAACGTGGCAATCGTCGGCCAGCCGGATATCGGATTGCTGGCCGCCGCGGAGATGGGGGCGGATCTGAGCCGGCTGGCGGTGATACCGGATCCCGGAACCGATCCGGTGGAGGTGGCCGCGGTGCTCGTCGACGGTATGGACCTGGTGGTCCTCGGCCTGGGCGGCCGCCGGGTGCCGCAGACCCGGGCGCGGGCGGTGGTGGCGCGGGCCCGGAACAAGGGGTGCACGGTGTTGGTCACCGACGGCGACTGGCAGGGGGCGTCCACCCGGCTGGAGGCCCGGGTCTGCGGCTACGAGATCACGCCGGGGAGCCGGGGGGTGCCCGCCCCCGGATTCGGCCGGATCGGCCGGGT
>NZ_LZIZ01000094.1:0-1375 GCF_001666915.1 Mycobacterium sp. E3339
CCGGTGCCGACGGGGCCGGCGGAGCGGCGACCGGTCCGGGACCCGCCGCGTGTGCGGGGTCGATGCCGGCCGGAAGGTGGGCCTGCGGCGCGGCCGGTGTGGCCGCGACCGGCCCCGGGCCCGCCGCGTGCGCGGGGTCGATGCCGGTAGGCAGGTGTGACTGGGCGCCGGGTTCGACGCCCGCGGCGGGGACGTGCGGAACGGGCGCACCGTCGGGAAGCGCCGTGCCGGGATCGGCCGGCGTGCCCGGCATCGCCAGGAACTGGTTCACCGACTGGGCAACGTTCCGGGACTCGCCGGGCGCGCCCTGGTTGTGGCTGAAGGCCTGCGCTGCGGCCATGAGCAGCTGCGTCGCCTGCCCGGGGTTGGTGGCGGCCTGCTGAATGATCGGGCTCAGCTGCGACAGCGCCGGCAGGCCCGGGAGTTCTTGAGTCGAGTTCGGTTGCGGTGCCGCCGGGTCGGCCGCCGCGTTCGGGCAGAGCCCTAACGCGGCAGCCGATGCCGTGACGACAGCGGCCAAACCTTTGGACAGATTCCAAGTGGTTGCCACGGTGTGTCCTCCGGTCATTAGGGGGTTGGCGTTGCTGTCTGGCTAATTACTCAGGGCAGGCCGGCGAGCAGCGGAGCCACCGGGTTGGCCCCGGTCGCCGGTGCGGCCGGCGCCGCGGGAGCCCCGGCCAGCGCCGTCAGATCCTGCGGGAGGGTCATCTGCGCGGGCACGCTGACCGGCAGATTGGGCAGGAACGCCGGCATGTCGACCTTCGCCTGAGGAAGCTGCGGGGTCGGCGGGGTGGCGGGGGCGGTCGGCGTCGACAGCCCCGGGATGGCCGGAAGTCCGGGAATGGACGACGTGGCCGGGGCGGCCGGCGCCGCGGGTGCCGGCTGGGTCAGGCCGGGGATCAACCCCTGCAGGCCCTGGGCCGTCGTCGGTGCGGACGGCGTCGGCGCCTGCGCCAGACCGGGGATGGAGGGCACGGTCGCCGAAGTCGCCGGTGACGTGGCGGCCGCCGACGGAACACCCGGGAAGGTGATGCCGGGAGCGGCCGGCGCGGCCGGCGGGGTGGCGCCGAGGGCGGTGGCGAGGTTCTGCAGGATTTGGGGTGCGTTGGCCGCCGAACTGATCAGCTGCTGCGGAATGTTCGGGATAGGCGGAGCCGGCACGGGGTCGGCGTGGGCGATACCGCCCGTCAGTAGTGCCGCGGACGAACCGACTACGACGGCCGCTGCACGCAAGTAAGTCCAGATGGTTGGCATGACTCTCCCTGGTTGTGGATTACGGGTCCAGGGCCGAAGTTACGTTGATACAGATGGGACTCAAGTGACACGTGTGGCATTTATTTGATCGTTATTGATACGAGTGATGGCGGTGACCGAA
>NZ_LZIZ01000095.1:0-26232 GCF_001666915.1 Mycobacterium sp. E3339
CCGCTGCGGGTGATGTTCTTGATCGGCCTGGTGTTCTTGGCGCTCGGCTGGTCGACCAAGGCGGCCTGCCTGCAGAGCACCGGCACCGGAACGGCCGATCAACGGGTCGCCAACTGGGACAACCAGCGCGCGTACTACGAGTTGTGTTACTCCGACACCGTCCCGCTCTACGGCGCGGAGTTGTTGAGCCAGGGCAAGTTTCCGTACAAGTCGAGCTGGGTCGAGACAGACGGCAGCGGCACCCCGCAGACCCGTTACGACGGCCGGCCGGCGGTGCGGTACATGGAGTATCCGGTGCTGACCGGGATGTATCAGTACGTGTCGATGGCGCTGGCCAAGACCTACACCGCGCTGACGAAGCTGGCCCCGATCCCGGTGGTCGCCGAGGTGGTGATGTTCTTCGACATAGCGGCCTTCGGCCTGGCGCTGGCCTGGCTGGCGACCGTTTGGGCGACCGCCGGCCTGGCGGGACGCCGGATATGGGACGCGGCGCTGGTGGCCGCCTCGCCGCTGGTGATCTTCCAGATCTTCACCAATTTCGACGCGCTCGCAACGGCTTTCGCCATGGGTGGGTTGCTGGCGTGGGCGCGGCGCAAGCCGGTGCTCGCCGGCGTCCTCATCGGATTGGGCGCCGCCGCCAAGCTCTATCCCCTGTTGTTCCTGGGCCCCATGGTGGTCCTGGCGATCCGGACCGGGCGCTATCGGGCGCTGGCGCGGACCGCCGGGATGGCCGCGGCCACCTGGCTGTTGGTGAACCTGCCGGTGCTGGTGCTCTTTCCGCGCGGTTGGTCGGAATTCTTCCGGCTCAACACCCGACGGGGTGACGACATGGATTCGGTGTACAACGTCGTGAAATCGTTCACCGGCTGGCACGGGTTCGATGCGAAGCTGGGGTTCTGGCAACCACCCACGGTGCTGAACGCCGTGGTCACCATTCTGTTCGTAATCGGGTGTGCGGCAATCGCTTACGTGGCGCTCACCGCCCCGCAACGCCCGCGGCTCGCGCAACTGTTGTTCTTGGTGGTGGCGGTGTTCCTGTTGACGAACAAGGTGTGGAGCCCCCAGTTCTCGCTGTGGCTGGTGCCGCTGGCGGTGCTGGCCCTGCCGCATCGTCGGATCCTGCTGGCGTGGATGACCATCGACGCGGCGGTGTGGGTGCCGCGGATGTACTACCTGTACGGCAACCCGAACCGTTCGCTGCCGGAACAGTTCTTCACCACGACGGTACTGTTGCGAGACGTTGCCGTCATTGTGTTGTGCGCGTTGGTGATTCGCCAGATCTACCGGCCCGACGAGGACCTGGTCCGCTGGGGCGGCCGGGTGGACGACCCGTCGGGCGGACCCTTCGACCGCGCACCGGACGCGCAGCCCCGCTGGCTGCCGGACTGGCTTCGACCGACCGGCGCGCGCCGCGCGCCGGTCCCCGAGGCCGAGCCCGCGGTGCCGGTGGGAGTGGCGCCATGACCCTCATTGCCGTCCCGCTGTTCCCACGGGTGACCGCGCTCGACGCGGTGGGCCCCTACGAGGTGTTGCAGCGCATCCCCTCGATCGAGGTGGTGTTCGTCGGTCACCGTCGGGGCGAGGTGCGCACGGAAAACGGGATGCTCGGGCTGAGCTGCGACGCGAGATTCGACGAAGTCGGCTCGCCCGATGTCGTGCTGTTCCCCGGCGGGATCGGGACCCGCCAGCTGATCCACGACGAGACCATCCGCGCGTGGCTGCAAGCCGTGCACCCGACGACGACGTTCACCACGTCGGTGTGCACCGGCGCGTTGCTGTTGGCCGCCGCGGGCCTGCTCGACGGGCTGACCGCCACCACGCACTGGCGCGCCAGGGACCTGCTCAACGACCTGGGCGCGCGTTACGTGCCGGACCGCGTCGTCGAGCATCTCCCGCAGCGGATCATCACCGCGGCGGGCGTGTCCAGCGGCATCGACATGGCCCTGCGGTTGGTCGAGCTCCTGGTCGATCGGGAGGCGGCCCAAGCCGCGCAGCTGCTCATCGAATACGACCCGCAGCCGCCCTTCGACTCGGGCTCCCTCGCCAAGGCCGACCAGGCGACGATGGACCGGGCCACCGAATACCTGGACGCCCGGCAGTAGCGGCTTGCTCGATCGCCCGGATTTCTTTCCCCACCCCGTCGTCCGGTAGCCTGGTGCGGTTGCCGACGCAGGCGACCCTCCTGCCACGGATCGACCGTGGCCGTTTTAGACCAGAGGAGGTGGTGAGGTTTCCATGCGTCCATACGAAATCATGGTCATTCTTGACCCCACGCTCGACGAGCGGACCGTTGCCCCGTCGTTGGAGACGTTCCTGAACGTCGTCCGCAAAGACGGCGGAACCGTCGAAAAGGTCGACATCTGGGGCCGGCGCCGGCTGGCCTACGAGATCGCCAAGCACGCCGAAGGCATTTATGTGGTCGTCGACCTGAAGGCGGAGCCGGCGACGGTCTCCGAGCTCGACCGCCAGCTGAGCCTCAACGAGTCGGTGTTGCGCACCAAGGTGATGCGCACCGACAAGCACTAACACCCCATGGCTGAGTCGCGGGCCCACCGTCGGTGGACTTGCGTAGGCTCAGCGAGGATACGTGCCATTCACCGTCGGAGAAGCGAGTAGCAGGGCGGAACGAGGAGGAAACTGTGGCTGGTGACACCACTATCACCGTTGTCGGGAATCTGACCGCCGACCCGGAATTGCGGTTCACCCCGTCCGGTGCCGCCGTCGCGAATTTCACCGTGGCGTCGACACCGCGGATCTACGACCGCCAGAGCGGGGAGTGGAAAGACGGTGAGGCGCTCTTCCTGCGCTGCAACATCTGGCGGGAGGCCGCCGAGAACGTCGCCGAGAGCCTCACCCGCGGGTCGCGGGTGATCGTCACCGGCCGGCTCAAGCAGCGGTCCTTCGAGACGCGCGAAGGCGAGAAGCGCACCGTCGTCGAGGTCGAGGTCGATGAGATCGGGCCCTCGCTGCGGTATGCCACCGCCAAGGTCAATAAGGCCAGCCGCAGCGGCGGCGGTGGCGGTGGCGGCGGCTTCGGCGGCGGAGGCGGGTCCCGTCAGGCATCGGCGCCGGCGAGCAGCGCACCCGCCGACGACCCGTGGGGCAGCGCCCCGGCGTCCGGGTCCTTCGGCGGCGGCGACGACGAACCGCCGTTCTAAGAACTTCAACTGTAAGAAAAGGAAAGAAAGACAGTCATGGCCAAGTCCAGCAAGCGACGTCCGGCTCCGGAAAAGCCGGTCAAGACGCGCAAGTGTGTCTTCTGCGCGAAGAAGGACCAATCGATCGATTACAAGGACACCGCACTGCTGCGCACCTATATCAGTGAGCGCGGCAAGATCCGGGCGCGCCGCGTCACCGGCAACTGCGTGCAGCACCAGCGCGACATCGCGATCGCGGTGAAGAACGCCCGTGAGGTGGCGTTGCTGCCCTTCACCTCCTCGGCGCGATAGCCGGCGCATTCATTTAGGACCCAAGCGAAAGTACGAACAACGATGAAGCTGATTCTGACGGCCGACGTCGACCACCTCGGTACCGTCGGCGACACGGTCGAGGTCAAAGACGGGTATGGCCGCAACTTCCTGCTCCCGCGCGGCCT
The DNA here is from genome assembly GCF_001666915.1 of Mycobacterium sp. E3339. NCBI lineage: Bacteria > Bacillati > Actinomycetota > Actinomycetes > Mycobacteriales > Mycobacteriaceae > Mycobacterium > Mycobacterium sp. E3339. The sequence goes on from NZ_LZIZ01000095.1 coordinate 3,596, forward strand.
GGCGATTCTCGCCTCGCGCGGCGCCCAGAAGCAGGCCGACGAGATCCGCCGGTCGCGCGAGAGCAAGGCCGTGCGCGACCTCGGCCACGCCAACGAACTCAAGACGGCAATCGAGGCGCTGGGCCCCGTCCAGCTGCCGGTGCGGACCGCGGCGGACTCCGGGAAGCTGTTCGGCTCGGTGACGTCCGGTGACGTCGTCGCGGCCATCAAGAAGGCCGGCGGCCCCAACCTGGACAAGCGAATCGTCCGGCTGCCCAAGTCGCACATCAAGGCCGTCGGCACCCACCCGGTGTCGGTGCACCTGCATCCCGAGGTCGACGTCCAGGTGGCCCTCGAGGTCGTCGCGGAGAGCTAAGCCTCCGACGTTTGCTCCTTCCCGGCGGTGGCCACTATCGGCCGCCGCCGGGCTCCGTTGTGCTGGGGGCGCCCGCCCGCTTCGCGCGGCGGATGGTCGCGGACTGCCGCCCTAGCGAACAATTGCTGCGGTGTCTTCCACCGACCCTATTTACCGGCCCGTAACGCTGCCAAAATGTGGCTGAAAGCCAACACGCCCGGCGCAGTAACCTGCGACGACACGCCGTAGAGATTCTTGTCCACACGAATTTCGTCGCGTTACATGGCCCTTAACAGCAGTGATGTCAGGGCCCCTTGAATTCATACACAGGTTCTCCACACCCCACTCAACACAGGTGTCGACGGATATGCACACACGATGCACAGGTTCATGAACAGCGCCCCTTTCACCTACTAGCCAGCAACGTCTAACGTCGTCCCGGCGCGAGGCGTGCGAGTGCTGCGGGACGGAAGTGTCGGCTCCTTGACTTACGCTGACGAGAGCGGTTTTCGAATGTACGTTCGGGTGCGTGGTAGGGGAGGAGGGATGCATGGCGGTCGTCGATGACTTGGCGCCGGGCATGGATTCTCCCGCGCCCAGTGAGGACTTCGGCCGTCAGCCCCCGCAGGACATGGCGGCCGAGCAGGCGGTGCTGGGCGGCATGCTGCTGAGCAAGGACGCCATCGCCGACGTACTCGAGCGGCTGCGCCCCGGGGACTTCTACCGCCCCGCGCACCAGAACGTGTACGACGCCATCCTGGACCTCTACGGCCGCGGCGAGCCGGCCGACGCCGTGACAGTCGCCGCGGAACTCGACCGCCGCGGGATGCTGCGCCGGATCGGCGGCGCGCCCTATCTGCACACCCTGATCTCGACCGTGCCCACGGCCGCCAACGCGGGCTACTACGCGACCATCGTCGCCGAGAAGGCGTTGCTGCGCCGGCTTGTGGAGGCGGGCACGCGGGTGGTGCAGTACGGCTACGCCGGGGCCGAGGGCGCCGACGTGGCCGAGGTGGTCGACCGGGCGCAGGCGGAGATCTACGAGGTGGCCGACCGGCGGACGACGGAGGACTTCGTTCCGCTGGAGGATCTGCTGCAGCCGACGATGGACGAGATCGACGCCATCGCCTCGAACGGCGGCGTCGCACGCGGCGTGCCGACCGGTTTCACCGAGCTCGACGAGGTGACCAACGGCCTGCACGCCGGGCAGATGATCATCGTGGCGGCCAGGCCTGGAGTCGGGAAGGCGCTCGCGCTGGACACGCTGCTGCCCACGCCGTCCGGCTGGACGACGATGGGTGAGGTCGCGGTCGGTGACGAGCTGCTCGGCGACGACGGGCGGCCGACGCGGGTGGTCGCCGCCACCGAGGTGATGCTCGGGCGGCCCTGCTTCGAAGTGGAGTTCTCCGACGGGACCGTGATCGTCGCGGACGCGGCGCACCAGTGGCTGACCGAAACCCGCGCATCCCGAAAGTCGGCGCAGGCCGCGGCGGTGGGCTACAACCGCTACAAGAATCAGCGCACGTTTGCGGCCGTGCGAACGACGGCCGAGATCGCCGGGAGCCTGCGCTGCGCCACTCAGGACCGGCGCCTGAACCACAGCGTGGTCAACGCGCGCGCCCTCGATCTCCCGGACCGGGAATTCCTCGTCCCGCCCTATACTCTCGGCGCCTGGCTCGGGGATGGCACCAGCGCTGCGGCCCAGATCACCGCGGCCGATCCCGAAATCATCATGCGCATCGAAGCGGACGGATTGGTGGCGGTTCCGTCGCAGTCGGCGCCGTACCGGTACCAGTTGCGGCTACCGGCCGGCGCCGAGTCGGCGGCTCGCTCGTGCGTCGTATGCGGTAAGTCGTTCATTCCGCAAACCAGTCAGGTGCGCACCTGCGGACGCTCATGCGGTGGCCGGGCCCGGTTCGTCTCCGCCCCGGTGCCGAGTCCAACTTGCGTCCGTTGCGCCGGGCCATCGGCCGGGATGCGGCTGTGCCAGAACTGCCACACCGCCGTGGGCACGTTGCAGGCCCGGTTGCGGACGCTCGGCGTGCTCGGTAACAAGCACATTCCCGTGGACTACTTGCGGGGTTCGGAGACACAACGGCGCGCCCTGCTCGCCGGCTTGCTGGACACCGACGGAACCGTAACGGCGGGCGGAGCCGTCCAATTCTCGGTCACCAACCAGCGGCTGGCCTGCGATGTCGCCGAACTGATCGTCAGCCTGGGCTACCGCTGCCAAACCTCGACCAAGCGCGTCCGGGGCCGCCGCGAGTCGTCCAGCGTCGCGTACACCCTGACGTTCTCCACCGACGACGCGGTATTCGCATTGCAGCGAAAAGCGTTGTTGCACAAGGAGCGTCGGGCCGCCACCGGCACCGCGCGCTCGGGTTCGCGCTTCATTGTCGACGTCCGGCCGATCGAGACCGTTCCCGTCCGTTGCGTCGAAGTGGACAACGACAGCCACATGTATCTGGCGAGCCAGGCGATGGTTCCCACCCACAACTCCACCCTGGGGCTGGACTTTCTGCGCTCATGCTCGATCAAGCACCGGATGGCCAGCGTCATCTTCTCGCTGGAGATGAGTAAGTCCGAGATCGTGATGCGGTTGCTCTCGGCCGAGGCGAAGATCAAACTTGCCGACATGCGGTCGGGCCGGATGAACGACGACGACTGGACGCGGCTGGCGCGGCGGATGAGCGAAATCAGCGAGGCGCCACTGTATATCGACGACTCGCCCAACCTGACGATGATGGAGATCCGCGCCAAGGCGCGCCGGCTCAAGCAGAAGGCCGACCTGCGCCTGGTCGTGGTCGACTACCTGCAGCTGATGTCGTCGGGCAAGAAGGTCGAGTCGCGGCAGTTAGAGGTGTCCGAGTTCTCGCGCCAGCTCAAGCTGCTGGCCAAGGAGCTCGAGGTTCCCGTGGTCGCGATCAGCCAGCTGAACCGCGGTCCCGAGCAGCGCACCGACAAGAAGCCGATGCTCTCCGACTTGCGCGAGTCCGGGTCGCTGGAGCAGGACGCGGACATGGTCATCCTGCTGAACCGGCCCGACGCGTTCGAGCGCGACGATCCGCGCGGCGGCGAGGCGGACTTCATTCTGGCCAAGCACCGCAACGGCCCGACCAAGACGGTGACCGTCGCGCACCAGCTGCACCTGTCGCGCTTCGCCAACATGGCGCGGTGAGCGAGGCTTCGCGGTTGCGATGCGGCGAAGAATGACAACGTTGCGCCCTGGTCTGGTGAGATGGCGCAGCCGCTGCCCTGGCTCGTCGACCCGTTAACGAAAGCGCAGATGCAGTGTCGCCAGGCCAAAGATCTTCCGGCCACCGGACTTCGCGCCGACGATCACGACACCGGTGCGGGTGGCCGGGTCCAGCGACTTGATCCGGCCGCTGTATTCGATATCGGCACCATCGGCGGCCGACACGATGACGGGCTGGGACAGCCGCACCGCGTACCGGGTCGCCGCACCGGGATCGCCCGACCATGCCGAGGCGAATCCGGCACCCAAACCCATGGTGAGCATTCCGTGGGCGATCACGTCGGGCTGCCCCGCCATTTTGGCGAGGTTTTCGTCCCAGTGCAGCGGGTTGGCGTCGCAGGCCACGCCGGCGTAGTTCACCAGGTCGCCGCGCGACAGTCGGGCGTGATGCACCGGTAACTCGTCGCCGACATTCACCTCATCGAAGGACGGCGTGCCGGGGATACGGGCCGGATCTGCTTGGGCGATGGGAACCTCGCCCTCGGGGCGCACTGTCTTCTGGTAGGCCGCATCGGAGTAGTCGATTCCGGCGAGGTTCACGTCGTGCATCATCACTTGCTGCGCGGTCACCCTGATCGCCGGATCGACATCCTCGGCGGTGACGCCGACGACGGTGGTGTGGAGCGTATGCACGCGCTCGCCGGCGGTGTCGGTGAAAGTGTTAGTCACGGTGATCAGGTCCCTGCCCGCGATCCTGCGCACCGATGACAGCTCGACGTCGATTTGTAGTTCGTCGCCGGCGACGATCGGTCGATGCTGCTCGAAGACTTCTTCGGTCTGCAGGTACATCTCGTAACCGATCACCACCGATTCGAACAGGTGCCGATTGGCCGCCATTGCCGGGGCCGATGTGAATGTCAGCGGCGCTACCAGGCCCGAATACCCCAGCTCGGCGGCAGCGGCGACGTCCCAGTGCGCGGGGTGATAGTCCTGCACGGCACGTGCGAACTCGCGTATCTTTTCGCGGCCGACCTGGTATGTGTCGTCGGCCCGGTAGTAATGGCCGACCCGCGATTCGAGCACCGACGTTTCGGTTGCTGCGGTCATGAATTGCCCAACTTTTCTACTGGCCTGTTCACTGAAGGCTTGCGAACGCACCCTAACGTGCACGATAGCCCTGACATGACGGCGGCTATGCCGGACGGCGTCCGCCGCTTGCCCGGCATCGATTCGCGATCAATGCCTCGAGGCACTAGTTTTCCTAAGCGTGATTGCGTCAGCGGCCGGTGCCTTCGTCCGGTGTATTTGCTCTGTGTTGACCGTTGCGGCCATCGCCTGGGTGGGTATGTCCACCGGCACGCCGCACGCCCCGACGATGCGACTGGTCGCCGACGGCAACCCGTTGGCCGGCGCGCCGTTCTACGTCAATCCCAACTCGGCGGCGATGCGCGCCGCGCAGAGCGCCGATCCGCCGAGCCCCGAGTTGACCGCCATCGCCAACACGCCGCAGGCCTACTGGATCGTTCCCGGCTCGTCCGCGGGCACGGTCGGGAAGTACGTCGGCGACGCGAACGCCGCCGGCGCGATCCCGGTGCTGGCGCTCTATGGCATTCCGCACCGCGACTGCGGCAGCTTCGCTGCGGGCGGCATGGGATCGGGCGCCGACTACCGCGGCTGGATCGACGGCATCGCCTCCGGCGTCGGCGCCTCACGGGTGGCGATCGTCGTCGAACCCGACGCGCTCGCCATGGCCGACTGCCTGTCGGCCGATCAGCGTCAGGAACGCTACGACCTGATTCGCTACGCCGTCGACACGCTCACCAAGGATCCGAACGCCGCGGTCTACGTCGATGCCGGTCATCTGCGTTGGCACACCCCCGAGGACATGGCCGCCCGGCTGAATCAGGCCGGGGTCGCCCACGCGCGGGGCTTCAGCGTCAACACCGCCAACTTCTTCACGACTGAGGACGAAATCGGCTACGGCGAAGCCATTTCGGGGCTCACCAACGGTTCGCACTACGTGGTCGACACGTCCCGCAACGGTGCCGGGCCGGCGCCCGACTCCGAGCTCAACTGGTGCAATCCCAGCGGCCGGGCGCTGGGCACCCCGCCCACCGCGTCGACGGCCGGCGCGCACGCCGACGCCTACCTGTGGATCAAACGTCCCGGTGAATCCGACGGGTCTTGCGGCAAGGGCGATCCCGCGGCGGGAACCTTCGTGAGCCAGTACGCCATCGACCTCGCCCGCAAGGGCGGCCAGTAGTCCGTTCGGGAATGAGGCACGCCGAGCAGGTCTACGACATCGAGATGGCGCTGCTGCGTAACTACGGTTACGTCGCGCGCAAGGTGGACAACCCCGACGACGACCCGCTGCTGCACGTGCTCGACAAGGCCGGCGGCGTCGGCATGACCGTCACGGTCTCCAGCGACGGGTTTCATTGGGTCGCCATGAGCAGCCGCCACAAACCGATCGTCTTGCCGATCCAAACGCCGGGTTCGCGTATCGCGGACGCGATAGTCCGAGCGCTGGACGCGCTCTAGGAAGTCGGGCGCGTAACCTCTGCCCCCATGACCGTTTATGCCTTGAACCTTTTCGACATCGCCGATGCCGACGAGTACCGCGCCTACTCGCGACGGTCTCCCGCGGAGGTGGCCAAGCACGGCGGTCGGGTGGTCGCGCTGGGCGGTTTCCAACACGCCGTCCTCGGCGACATCACTCCGCGGCAGGTGCTGATTCTCGTGGAGTGGGAATCGCGGGAGGCCTTCGACAGCTACTGCACCGACCCGGAGCTCGCCGAGCTGCACGCGCATCGCGAGAACGGGTCATCGGGATATGTCTGGCACCTGTTCGACCGCCTGGACGACCTGAGGCCCCTGCTGAACAGGTAATCGCCTACCGCACAGTCACATCCAGTGCGAAACGCCGCGCGACGTGCGCGGGGTTGTCGTTGTCTTCCTGGACGAGCGTCACGTGCACAGTCCCGGCGCCCGCCGCCCGATATCTGCTGGTGAACGTCCCCCCGCTGGTGGCGCCCGGCGGTCTTCGGTCGGGTTGATAGCGCTGTCCGAGCGGCCTGAGGATCGCGAAGTCGTACTTCTCTTCGTCGTGCCATTGGCAGTGCGACGTCGCATAGTCGTCCGCCAAGACGATGTCGAACAGCTGACCGTTGTTGATCGAGATGTGCCCGCCGTTGTCGGAATCGGACGCTGTCACGTCCGGTTCCGGCGCGCATCCCGCCACCCAAAGCAGGAAGACGGACGAGAGTGCCAGCTTCCAGCGCATCTGTGACACCGTACCGGGTCAGATCTTCAAATAGCCCTTGTCGGCGGGGATTTGGGCGGCCGTGACCAACGACGACGCGTCACTGGCAAGCCACACCACGATGTCGGAAATCAGGTCGGGCGACGCCAGCGAATCGGTCGGCAGCGCGCCGGGCGAGAAGCTGTGGATGTACTGCGGATGATCCTGGAAGACCTGGTACATCGACAGGTCGTTGCCCATCGGGGTATCGGTGCCGTACGGGTGCACCGAGTTGACGCGGATGCCGAACTCGCCGAGCTCGACGGCCAACGAGTTAGTGAGGCCGACGACCCCGAACTTGCTGGCGCAGTAGTGCCCGCAGCCAGGGACCGCTTTGATTCCCGCCGCGGAACTGATATTGATGATCGATCCGCCATTGCCGGCCGTGATCATCGCCGGGACAACGGATTTCATCGTGTTCCACAACCCGGTGAGGTTGGTGTCGATGGTCTCCTGCCACTGCTGGGCCGAAATCTCCCACAGCCGGCCCCAATTGAGCACGCCGGCATTGGCCACCACGATGTCCAGCCGGCCGAACTGCTCGATCGCGTTGGCCACGACCCGCTGCTGGCCCACCAAGTCGCGGACGTCGACCTCGTCGGCGAAGATCTTGCGGCCCTCGCCCTCGACCAGGCTGACCGTCTCGGCCAGGTCCTCGGGAAGGGCCGGGGGATAGCCGTTGTGTTGTGCGACCGGTGCGCAGGCGTCGATTGCGACGATGTCGGCGCCGGCCCGGGCCAGCCGGACACAGTGGGAACGGCCCTGGCCGCGGGCGGCCCCGGTCACGTAGGCGACTCTGCCGGCCAGTGGGGCGACGGGATCGGTCATGCCGACGGCTCCTCTTCGTGCGCGCGGGCCGGGCACGGCCAGCGAGTGAACGACTGAAATTCAATGCCTTGGCCGCCCGGATATCAACCGCGGCGCCGACGGTTACTCCGCGGCGGCGAGCACGTCACGCACCGCGTCGTCGACCGTGCTCAGCACGTCCGGGTCGATGCCGGTGCGGCCGCGCACCAGAACCGATGCGTTATTGGCGGGTGGCAGACCCTCGGCGGGGCACAGGCCGTGGGGCAACTTGCCGATCATTGGCAGCAGCGCTACCCCCAGCCCCGACCGCACCGCCGCGTACAGCCCGGACAAGTCGCCGCACTCGGCGGCGATGTCATAGGCGATGCCGTTGTTTTCGAGGATGGCGAACGCCGGTTCACGCAAGGTACACGGCTCGGAGAAGACCACGAGGGGGAGCGGTTCTCGTGCCGGCACGGCTAAGGTGCGCGCCGAAATCCATTGCAGCCGAACGAGGCCGGACGCGTGGGCGCGGTCCAGGCCCGCGCCGTCGAGCATGATTGCCAAGTCGACCAGCCCGCGTTCGATTGAGTCGGCCAGGGACACGTTGCGATCGAGCCGGAAGCGCACCCGACGATCCGGCAGCCGCTCCCGCAGCACCGTGGTCAGTCCGGCAAGCATCACGTCGGCGCCGTGCTCGGTGGCGCCGATCGTCAGCAGCTTGGGTTCGGTGGCTCCCAGGTCGTCGAGCGCGATGTCGTGAGCGGCCAATATCGCGCGGGCATGCCGCAACGCCTTGAGCCCAATCTCGGTGAAGACGATGCCGCGTCCGGAGCGTTCGATCAGGGGCTCGCCGACCACCGCCTCGACTCGGCGCAGATGCTGGCTGACCGCGGACTGACTCAGGTGCAGGGCGGCGGCGGCGCGGTGAAATCCGCCACAGTCGGCGACCGCGACGAGGCTGCGCAGCGGCGCGATGTCCAGCACCTGGGCCATGGTCAGCACCATAGTCCGATCAGCGTTCTCGATCAATCATGCCAATACGTGAACCGATTTCGGTGCCAGGCGGCAGAGACCGATAAGAAAACGCGATCGATCCCGATCAGCAATATTCGTTGGACGCCGGCGGCCGGTCTGGGCCAGCATGGGTCGCATGGAGCTACCGCGGATGCCGCTGACGACCGCGTCGGCGGTGACGTTCTTCTACGCGCTCGGTTACCCGATCGGGGTCCTGGCGGTGACAGCCATCACTCCCATGGCCGCGTTGGTCCTGCGATTCGGTTTGGCCACAACGGTTTTGGTCATCTGGGCGCTGCTTGCCAAGGCGCCCTGGCCGCGGGGAGCGCAGTTGGGTCACGTCGTGGTGGTCGGCCTGCTGATTCAAGCGGTGCAGTTCTGTTGCCTCTACGAGGCCGTTCAGCTCGGGTCGCCGGCCGTGCTGTGTGCGGTCGCGATCGCGATGAACCCGGTCGTCACGGCCATCCTGGCCGCCGCGTTCCTGCGCGAACCCCTTGGCCCGCAACGGGTGGCGGCGCTCGCGCTCGGGGTCGTCGCGGTGGTCGCCGCATGCGCCAGGCGGCTGGCGAGTACCCACGGGATCGACCCCGTCATCGTGTTGCTTGGCGTTGCGCTGCTTGGCCTTTCGGCCGGCGGCGTCTACCAGCAGCGCTTCTGCTCGGGTGTCGACTTCCGCACGATGAGCGCGATGCAGAACGCGGTCGCACTGATCCCCGCGGCGGCGCTGGCGGTCGCCACGCCGTTCACCGTGCACGACGTCCGGCAGGCGGTGATCGCGGTCACCGCCATGGTGCTGCTGAACGCGACGTTGGCGGTGAGCCTCTACGTACGCGCCATCAATGCCCATGGCGCCGCGGCGGTGGCCATGCTGTTCGCCGTCATCCCCGCGGTCGCCGGGGTCTTGTCGTGGCTCATGCTCGGCCAGCGTCCCGACGCCGGTGTCGCCGCCGGGCTGGTCCTGGGCGGCGTCGCCTGCTGGCTCAACGGCAGGGCCGCCCGCCCGCGCCGTGCGGCGCCGGAGGTCCCGGAACTGGGGCCGTCCCCCCTGGGCCAGCGAATTCCCGCCGCGGCACCCTCGTGTTCCGGAAGATAGCGCTCGGGTCGGAAAATCCGGTCAGCCACCCGGCCACTTCCCGCGCACGCTGCGGCTACGGTGATCTTTATGCCGTCGACCAGCCGCGCCTCCGCAAAGCCGGTCAAGCGACGTCCCAAAGACCGCAAGGCACAGATCGCCCGAGCGGCCGCCGACGCGTTCAGCGAGCTCGGCTATCACGCGGTCAGCATGGAGAACATCGCGGCCCGGGTCGGGGTCTCGGCTGCGGCGCTGTACCGGCACTCGCAGGGCAAATACGACCTGTTCCGGTCCGCCGTCCTGGCGCTGGGTCAACAGCTCGTCGACGCCACCGAGTTCGCCGACCACTTGCCGGACGACGATCCCGAAGAGGCGCTGCGCGCTCTGGCCGAATCGCTGATCGACACCGCCATCGCCAACCGCACCGCGGGCGGGCTCTATCGGTGGGAAGGCCGTTACCTGCTCGGTGCGGACCAGGAATTGCTGGCCGAGCAGGTCAGGCTGGTCAACCGGCGCCTGCAACGGCCATTGGTCAGGCTCCGGCCCAAACTGCAGTCGCGGCAGCGGTGGGTGCTTTCTGCCGCGGCGCTGAGCGTGATCGGCAGCATCACCGACCATCGCTCCCGGCTCGGCAACGGTGAGATCCGGGCGGCCTTGGCCGATATCTCCGCGGCCGTGTTGAGGGCGGACCTGCCCGACCCGCCGGCGGCCGCAGCGGAATCCCCACGGGCAACGACGATTACGAGTGCGGCCGGTAGCTACGAATTGCTGCTGCACGAATCCATACGGCTGTTCGACGAACGGGGCTACCGCGAAACCGGCATGGAGGACATCGCGGCCGCCGTCGGCATACCGGTGGCCAGCATCTACCAATACTTCCCGAGCAAGGCCGCGATCTTGGCGGTCTCATATCGGCGCGGCGCGGACCAGCTTTCCAGCGACCTGACCACCATTTTGGCCACGGGCGGCGATCCGGAGCACTCGCTGACGCAGCTGATCGACGCCTTCGTCGCGCGGTCGTTAGCCAATCCCGAACTGGGCCGCGTGTACTACACGGAGCGCCACAATCTGCCCGACGCCGACGCAGTGCTGCTTTACAACATTCACCGCTCGACCGTCGAGTCCTGGGCCCGACTGGCGGTAGCCGCGCGGCCCGGCCTCACGCTTGGCCGCGCGCGATACGCCGTACACGCCGCCTTCGCCCTGGCCGTCGACATCGGCCAACTCGTGATCCACGGCCCGGGCCAATACGCCCGCGAGACGGTGCGCCGGCTGATGGACATCACGTTGCTCGGCGGGTCAGCCCCAACCAAGGCTTGATCGCTGCGGGTCCGGCCGCACTTTGCCCGGAACGGCGCTGCACATCGCAGGCCCACCCTGTGCGCCGCCGGCTCACCGAGCTGCCCCGAAGACCATGCCGCCCAGGCTAATCTCCGGATTAATGGGGCGATCAGGAGGCGCCCGATCCTCACAAGTGCTATCAATTCCGCTGAATAGCCATTAACATAATGAGATCCGACGGCGCTCTCCGTGCGAAAGGCACGCCCGATGCTCAACAAGATCCGCCGACTATTGGACTACCAGTTGACCATCGCCGAGCTGCTGGGACTGGCCGTCCTGCTCGGCACGCCCTATCTGATCGTCGGGGTGATCTGGTCGTCCACCCACACGGCGCACCTTCGCGACATGCACGGCGTCGATTTGGTGGTGTCGTTTCTCGGCTCGATCGTGTCGTGGCCCGTGCTGATCTTCGCCAACGTCTGCATGACTTAGGAACGACATGACCAAACGCGGATCCCTGGTTGCCGCCGCGGCCGTGCTGGCTTTGGCGGGCGGGCTTTTCGCCCTGCGCTTCCCCGTCTTCATCGACGCGTACGACCAGTTCGGTTGGCAGGTCAAATGCGGCAGCGGATTCACGACGGATTTGATTCAGGCGTCGAGCGCCGACCAGGCCGTCAGCGCCCCTGGCTCGAACTATGTCGGCCAATGCGGCACCGCGCTGATGATGCGTCGCCTGTGGGCGATTCCCCTGGCGGCACTGGGGGGCCTGGCGTTGACGGCGCTGACGACGTCGACGCTCGCGCACGACCGCCGGAAGATCAGCACCTGACGGCAACCACCGGATCGTAGGCTGGCTCAACGGATTTCGAGCCTGCCGATCACCCTATCGCGTGCTCTCGTCAGGGAGGTCACGCCGGGACTGGTGCAGTCCCGGCGCATCCGGATCGTCGTCCTGGTGCTCCAGCTGTTCCTGCAACTTGCGCTGCTCCTCGGTCGCCTCTCTGGCGTCCTCGGGTGCGGGCGGCGGGTCGAAATTCACTTGCTGGTCCACGTGAGATCCCCTCTGGCTTGTTGCTCCAGTCAGGATCTCCCGAATGGCCGGTGGCGAAACCTTGCGAGCGGCTACGCGCCGAGATGCGCGGACAGCAGCCAGGCCCCCACCGACTTGCGGCCGTTGCCCTCGTCGCGGATGTCGGCCCCACCGAACGCCTGGAAGCCCGCCAGGAAACTGTCGGGCACGTTCGCGTGTATCCGCGCCGGGCGGATCTCGTCGATCACCCAGTACTTGGAGACGACGCCGCGCAGCTCGTCCTCGGTGACGGCGTTGACCGGGCCGTCGGCGGGCATGCCCGCGCGGTCGAAGACCAGCACGAAGTAGGAGGCACCCGGCTCGGCGGCGCGCACGATCGACTGCTGGTAGCCCTCGCGCAGCTCGACGGGCATCGAGTGGAAGAGGGTGCTGTCGACGATGGTGCCGAAGCGTCCGTCGTATCCGCCGAAGGCGCTGATGTCGGCAACTTCGAAGCTGGCGGTGGTCAGGCCCCGCGCGGCGGCCTTCTCGCGCGCCAGCTTGATGGCGGTGGGCGACTGATCCAGCCCCACCGTGGTAAAGCCTCGTTCGGCCAGGAACAGCGATACCGCCGCCTCTCCGCAGCCGGCGTCGAGCACGTCACCGTGGAACTTGCCGGCCTCGATAAGCGCCGCGATCTCCGGTTGGGGCTCGCCGATGCTCCACGGCGGCCGATTGCCCTCGCCCATCTCGGGGGCTTCGCCCCGGTAGGCGGCTTCAAACATTTCGTGAGTCGACTGAGACATGCCACCTTTATATCAATCTCGCTGAGATGTGTCAACCAGCCTGATATAGCCAAAGGCGGCGATTTTGAGGCGTACGCCGGCTAGTTAGCTCGTTAGAGCGACCGTGCGACCTACGCGCCGGGGGATGACTGCAGCGCGACGACGTGTTGAGATCGGGTATGGCCGACGACATCGAACTGAGTCCGCGGGACTGGGTACGCGAGCAGACCGAGAAGATTCTGGAGCAAGGCACGACCGACGGGGTGGAAATTCTCGATCGGCCGGTAGTTCTGGTGACCGTGACCGGAGCAAAGTCCGGCAAAAAGCGGTACGTGCCACTGATGCGCGTCGAGAGCGACGGCCGTTACGCCATGGTCGCCTCGAAGGGTGGCGCCCCGGCGCATCCTTCGTGGTACTTCAACATCAGGGCAAATCCGGACGTAACGCTGCAGGACGGCGACAAGGTCCTCGCGCTGAGGGCTCGCGAGCTCGAGGGATCCGAGCGCGAGCAATGGTGGCAGCGCGCGGTCGACGCCTACCCTCCCTATGCCGAATACCAAACCAAGACCGCAAGGCAGATACCGGTTTTCGTTCTGGAATAGTTCCGCTGCGCCCCAATCGATTTCACTTCAAGCGCGCACCGAAAACGGCGATATCCAGCTGTAGCAAAACATTTGCATTCGCTATGCGCCCGGCTCGTCGGGTTGCCACCCAGGTGGCGCCCCCATACCTTCGGTAGGCATGGGCCAGGCACGCCCCAAAGAACAACGACGTTCGTGGCGAGTGTATTCGCTTGTGTCGCCGTATATTTCAGTGCGATAGCCGGGGCTTTACGGACAGATCCCCGAGCGCGCCGTCATGCCTGATGCAGGAGGGGCCGATGCAACACGCCGAAAAGGTTGATCCGACTCGAATCGGCGGCTTGCGCGCGGCCATCTCGTACGACTTGCCGGCCTCGGTGGTGGTTTTCCTGGTGGCGCTTCCCTTGTCGCTGGGGATCGCGATCGCCTCGGATGCCCCAGTACTGTCCGGCTTGATCGCGGCGATCGTCGGGGGCATCGTCGCCGGGTGTCTCGGCGGGTCGCCGTTACAGGTCAGCGGACCGGCTGCCGGCCTAACGGTGGTTGTCGCCGACCTTGTCGCCCAATTCGGATGGGGAATAACATGTTTGATCACCGTGATAGCCGGAGCGCTCCAAGTCGTGCTGGGCATCAGCCGGATCGCGCGGGCCGCCCTGGCGATCTCGCCGGTGGTGGTGCACGCCATGCTGGCCGGGATCGGAATCACGATCGCCCTGCAGCAGGCGCACGTATTGCTCGGTGGTGAATCCCAGAGCTCGGCGTGGACGAACGTCGTCGGGCTGCCCGCCCAGATCGCCGACGCCCACCGGCCGGGCCTCGCGCTGGGGCTACTGGTCATCGCCATCCTGATCGCTTGGCGCTGGGCGCCGGCCCGGCTGGCCAAAATCCCCGGTCCACTGGTCGCCATCGTCGTCGTGACGGTGCTCTCGGTCGCGTTGCCGTTCAACGTGTCCCGGATCCGGCTGGAGGGCTCGGTGCTGGATGCGCTACAGCTGCCGGAACTTCCGCACGGCAATTGGGGTGCCATCGTGATCGCGGTGATCACCGTGACGCTGATCACCAGCGTCCAGAGCCTGCTGACTGCGGTCGCGATCGACCGCATGCACAATGGGCCGCGCACCGACTTCAACCGCGAGCTGATCGGCCAAGGCGCGGCGAACATGGCGTCGGGCGCGATCGGCGGCCTTCCCATTGCCGGCGTCATCGTGCGCAGCGCGGCTAATGTGAACGCGGGCGCCAAAACTCGCGCGTCGACGATCATGCACGGGTTCTGGATCCTGGCGTTTGCCGTGCCCTTCGCCGGGCTGGTCGAGCAAATTCCCACCGCTGCCCTCGCCGGCTTGCTCATCGTCATCGGCATCGAATTGCTGAAACCCGCGCACATCGAAACCGCGCTGCGCAACGGCGATCTCGTCGTTTACCTGGTGACCATCGTCAGCGTTGTCTTCCTCAACCTGCTCCACGGCGTCATGATCGGACTGGCCGTGGCGGTCGTCGTCACCGGATGGCGGGTGGTTCGGGCGAAGGTGGAAGCCACGCCTGTGGGGGACGAATGGCATGTGGTGATCGAAGGCGCCTGCACGTTCCTGGCCCTGCCCCGGCTAACGGGCGTGCTCGCGACGATCCCCGAACGCACCCGCGTCACCGTCCACCTGGTGGCCAACTACCTCGACCACGCCGCGCACCAAGCGATCAGCGACTGGCAGCGCCTGCACTGCGCTACGGGCGGCGAGGTCACGGTCCACCACCGACCGATGGAACCCTATGGGCGCGTGGACAAGTCGGCGAGGGTCGGCCGCGGCGCGGCCCACCTCAGCCTGGTGGAGGCGGACGCGGGCTAACCCACGTCGCCCGGCTCAAGATGCGTAGGCGGTGCCTTGAGGCAACAGGTGCCGGCGAACGAGCTTGTGCCACCGCCGTTGGCGATACCGGAAAATGCCGGTCGCGACGCACGCCACGACGGTGGTCGCGGGCCCCGCGTCGATTTCGACCGTGTCGCTGTACCGGCACGAGTGCCCGTCGATCGGTTCAACGTGCAGCGTGTGATTCCACTCCCGGAGAATTCCGCCGTGCTCGTGGGTGCGAACCGTTCCCTCGGCCTCGTCGATGCGCACGACCTCGATCGTGTGCCGGTACGCAGGTAGCAGATGAAAGGCGAACAGCAGAGCCGTGCCGCGTTCGCCCAACCGCAGCGGCTCCGCGCGGCCGCTCAGCGCCGGGATGCCGAACAGGCCTTTGCAGACGTAGAGGAACGTGACGGGGGAGAGCATGGCCGCCCACACCCGGTCGGCCGTAGTGGGCAGGACCGTTTCGAGATGGACCGTGCGCATCACGCCTCCGGCAGTAATTAGGGTGCCCTAAGTATGCCTGGTGAGCGCGCGGTTGGCCACCCCGCTGGTCCCTATCTCGCGTCGGCGGCGAGGACTTCCAGCACCGCCAGGTGCTCGTCGACGGTCGCGAGCCCGGCGTTCATGGTGTTGACCGACACGTGGGTGGCACCGGCGGCGCGCCAGCCCGCGATGTGGGCGGCGACCCTGTCGCGATCACCTGACCAGTTGACCCGGCCTTCCATCCCGAGGCCGGCCGCGTCCCGGCCGGCGGCCACGGCCGCGCGTTCCACCCGTTCGCGCGCGTGCTCCAGGCCGGGCCCCGGAGCCGTCATCGGGAACCACCCGTCCGCGAGCCGTCCCGCCCGTTCCAGGCCGCGGTCCGAGGCCGCGCCGATCCAGACGGGAATGGGCCGTTGGTTGGGCAGTGGCGCCAGCCCGGCCGCGGTCACTGTGTGGTGCTTCCCGTCGAAGGTGACCGATCGTTCGGTCCACAACCGGCGCATCAGCTCGATCTGCTCCTCGGAGCGTTTCCCCCGATTGGTGAACCTCTCCCCGAGCGCCTCGTATTCGACTGCGTTCCAGCCCAATCCGACGCCGAGCCGGAACCGGCCGCCGGTCAGTAGGTCGACCTCGGCGGCCTGCTTGGCCACCAACGCCGTCTGCCGCTGCGGCAGGATGATGACCCCGGTGACAAGTTCGAGTGAGGTGATCGCGGCCAGGTAGCCGAACATGACGAACGGCTCATGGAACGTCGAGTCGATGTCGTACGGGCCGTCCCAGCCGTGATGGACTTTCGGATCGGCGCCCACGACGTGGTCGTAGGCGAGGATGTGGGTGAATCCGAGTCCTTCGACGCCCTCGCCATACGCGCGGACCACCGCGGGGTCGCCGCCGAGTTCGGTCTGCGGGAACACAACTCCAATGCGCATTTGCGGTGCAACCAAGCCGCCGCGGGATTGCTTCCCGGCCGGACGGGAAAAGGTTTGGGACGGTGCCGTCTTCGCGCCTCTCGGCAAGTGGTCGCTCGCGGCGACGGTTCTCAAGGTGGTACCCGGGGGAATGCCCGACACCGTCGCGGGTCATAACGGCGCCCGCCGCTGAAATATTTCCCCGACGCTTGATGATGGACGGGTGACGACGAAAAAGATCAGCAGCGCCGTGCGGGTCGGCAAGTTCGAACCGACATTCGACGCCGAGCTCGCCGCGCGCTACGAGATCCCGAAGCTGCCTGACGGCCCCGGGCGAGCCGACTTTCTGGCCGAGCGCGGGGCCGAGTTTCGTGTCGTGGTGACTTCGGGGCCGCCCGGCGTCGACGCCGAAACCATCGCGGCGCTGCCGAACCTGGAGGTGATCGTGAACAACGGCGCCGGGGTGGATTTGATCGACCTGCCGGCGGCGCAGCGCCGCGGCATCGGCGTCAGCAACACGCCCGACGTGCTTTCGGACACCGTCGCCGACACCGCCCTGGGCCTGATCCTGATGACCCTGCGCCGGTTTGGCGCCGCCGACCGCTACGTGCGGGCGGGCAGATGGGTCCGCGACGGCCCCTTCCCCTACGCCCGCGACGTCAGCGGCCTGCAGGTCGGGATCTTGGGTCTGGGCCGCATCGGATCGGCGATCGCAACCAGGCTCCTCGGATTCGACTGTGCGATCGCCTATCACAACCGCCATCGCATCGAGGGCTCACCGTTTCGCTACGCCGCATCGCCGCTGGAACTGGCCGAGTCGGTCGACATTCTCGTCGTGGCCACCACGGGTGACCCGCACACTCGCCACCTGGTGGACCGCGGCGTCCTCGAGGCGTTGGGTCCAGAGGGTTACCTCGTCAACATCGCGCGCGGCAGCGTGGTCCACCAGGAGGCGCTGGTGGAGTTGCTGGTCGGCGGGGGCCTGGCCGGAGCGGGGCTGGACGTCTTCGCCGACGAACCACACGTCCCGGCCGAGCTGCTGGACCTGGACAACGTCGTGTTGTTCCCGCATATCGGCAGCGCCACCGCGCGCACGCGCCGGGCGATGGCGTTGCTGGCCATCCGCAACCTGGAGCATTACCTGCAAACCGGGGAGCTGGTGACGCCGGTGCTTCGGCCGCGGAAGTGACGGCCGGGTCACCTGCTTGTCAGATCCCTCACACCGGATGGTCGACCCGGCGAATAACGGGTATCAGGCCATCCACCATGAGCGACACGACCCAACGCGAGCTCGGCCAAACCGACAGCCCGATCGAGGACGAACTCGAGGACGCGTTCAGCAGGATGCTGAGCGAGGGCACTCAGCGGCTGCACCGCACCTGGCGCGGCGTCCTGGTCACCGGCTTCTTCGGCGGCACCGAGGTGGGGATCGGCGTGCTCGCCTATCTGTCGGTGCTGGCCGCCACCCACCGGCCGCTGCTGGCCGGGCTGGCGTTTTCCATCGGCTTCCTGGCCCTGCTGCTGGGCCGCAGCGAACTGTTCACCGAAGGCTTCATCATCCCGGTGGTGACCGTGGCCGCCAAGCGGGCGAATTTCTGGCAGCTGGCCAAGCTGTGGGGCGGCACCATGTTCGCCAACCTGGTCGGCGGTTGGGTCATCATGTGGCTGATCATGACCGGCTTCCCGGAACTGCACGCGCAGACCATCGAATCCGGGACTCACTTCGCCACCGCCCCGCTGTCCGGGCAGAGCATGGCGCTGGCGATCCTCGGCGGCATGGTCATCACGCTGATGACCCGGATGCAGCACGGCACCGATTCCGTGCCCGCCAAGATCGCGGCGGCCGTCGCCGCCGCCTTCCTGCTCGCAGGGCTGCGGTTGTTCCATTCGATCCTGGACTCGTTGCTGATCTTCGGCGCGCTGGTCACCGGGGATGCGCCGTTCGGCTACCTGACCTGGCTGGGGTGGTTCGGTTACACCGTGTTGGGCAACATGATCGGTGGGCTGCTGTTCGTGACGCTGCTGCGGCTGCTGCGCAGCAAGGACCGGCTCGAGGAAGAACGCGCCGAAGCGCAGTCCGTGGAGTAGCGCGTCAAAGCAGTTGCGGCATAACCTCGCTCGCGAGCAACTCCAGGTGGGCGAGATCGGTCAGGTCCAGCAGCTGGGTGTACACGCGTCGCACGCCGATTTCCCGCCAGGCGCCCAGCTTGTCGACGATCTCGGCGGGCGTGCCGACCAGCGGGCTGTTCGAACGCAGCTCGTCGAGGTCGCGCCCGATCGCCGCGGCGCGGCGGGCCACTTCGGTGTCGTCGCGCCCGGCGCAGAGCACGAACGCGCTGGAGTACGTCATCGAGTCGTCGGATCGGCCGGCCGCGGCGACCGCTTGTGCCACGCGCTGATACTGCTTCTCGGCCACGTCGATCGGCGCGAACGGAATGTTGAATTCGGCCGCGTAACTCGCCGCCAAGTGCGGGGTTCGCTTGGCGCCGAGGCCGCCGATGACGATCGGCGGATGCGGGGTCTGCACCGGCTTGGGCAGCGCCGGTGAACCGGTGATGGTGTAGTGCTCGCCGGCGTAATCGAAGGTGTCACCCGGCTGCGTCGTCCACAGCCCGGTGACGATGGCCAGCTGTTCGCTGAGCCGATCGAACCGCTCACGCAGCGGCGGAAAGGGAATGCCGTACGCCAGGTGCTCTTGTTCGAACCAGCCGCTGCCCAGGCCGAATTCGACGCGGCCGCCACTCATCTCGTCGACCTGGGCCACCGCGATCGCCAGCGGGCCGGGGTGCCGAAATGTTGCCGAGGTCACCAGGGTGCCCAGCCGGATGCTCGACGTCTCCCGGGCGATCGCCCCGAGCGTCACCCAGGAATCGGTGGGGCCCGGCAGGCCGTCGCCGCTCATCGCCAGGTAGTGGTCGGACCGGAAGAACGCCGCAAAACCCAGCTGCTCGGCGGTCTGGGCAACGGCGACCTGTTCGGCGTAACCGGCGCCCTGCTGTGGCTCGATGAATGCGCGGAATTCCATGCCGATCCTTCGTATCTCGTTGTTATGCAGCCTGATTGAAGAACCTTTACCCGCCTGTGGCCAAAGCGAGACGCCGAACGGGTTAGCAGCCCCAGCGCAATTGGGTATGCCCTGAGCATGGCCTCACTCCCTCCACCCATCGTTGTCACTCCCGCGCGATTGACCTGCACCGGCGCCGCCGACGCGGTCACCGCGGCGCAATTGCGCCGCGCCCTGCGCCGGTGGCTTCAGGAGGCGACCCTGGCTCCGGCGGCGATTCGCGACGACATCATTCTGGGCGTCAACGAGGCGTTGGCCAACTGCGTCGAGCACGCGTACCGCGCTCAGGGCGCGGCCGGCACCATGAAATTGCAGGCGAGCCACGACGCCGCCACCCAATCGGTCAGCGTGTGCGTCAGCGACCGCGGATCGTGGCACCCCCCGTCGCCGCGGCGGCTCAGCGATCCGCGGCGGTCCCGCGGCATCATGTTGATGCACGCGCTCGCCGACCACTGCACCATCACGGCTCGCCCCAACGGCACGACGGTGTGCCTGGACTACACCACCAGGCCCTAGCCGCCGCTCACACGCCGACGGCGCGTTCCAGGTCCTTGAGTGAGGTCTCGAGGTGGCCCAGCAGCCGCTGCAGGTGCGGGACGCTGCGGCGGCAGCCGACCAGGCCGAAGTCGAGGTTGTCGGCGTTGTTGGTCACCGTGATGTTGACCGCCTGACCATCCAGCGGGATGGACAACGGGTAGTTGCCGTCCAACCGCGCGCCACGCCAGTACAGCGGCTCGGAGGGACCGGCCGAGACGTTGGAGATGACGATGTTGAACGGCGGTGACGCCGCGGACAGGTAGCCGGGGATCAGCCCGAAGAACAGGCCGCCGATGTTGAACGCCGACAGGGCCAGCTGCTGCACCGGCGGGAGTTGCTGGAAGACCTCTTTGGTGTCGCGGATCGACGTGCTGACGATCTCGAGCCGCTTCGCCGGGTCGTCCAGGTCGGTCGCCAGGTTGCACAGGAAGGTGCCGACCAGGTTGCCGCCGCGGTCGTCGTCGGCCTTGCGGAGATTGACCGGCACCATCGCGGTCAGCGGGGAGTCGGGCAGGGCGCCCTGCTCGAGGAGGTAGGCCCGCAGGGCCCCGGAGCACATGGCGAGCACGACGTCGTTGACCGTCACCCCGGCCGCCGACTTCACCGCTTTGATCCGGTCCAGCGACCAGGACTGCGCGGCCACCCGGCGGGCACCGCCGATGCGGACGTTGAACATGCTCCGCGGGGCCTGGAACGGCAGCGTCAGTTGCTGTTCGAGCAGCGCCGCCCGCGTCAGTTTCAGCGTGGACGGCGCCAGCGCGAGCGCCGACCCCGCGGTGCGGCCCACCCGATCCAGCAGTGACGGACGCTTGTGGTCCCCGCCGCGGTTGCGCGGCCCGAGGCTCCACGGGACGCGCACCTCGTCGTCGTCGGGGTCGGGCGTGAAGGCGCGTTGCACCAGCCGCATCGCGGACACGCCGTCCATCAGTGAGTGGTGGTACTTCGTGTAGACGGCGTACCGGCCATCCTGTAGGCCCTCCACCAGGTGTGCCTCCCACATCGGCCGGTGCCGATCGAGCAGGCTGCCGTGCAGCCGGGAAACCAGCTCCAACAGGTCGCGGACCCGGCCGGGCTCGGGCAGGGCTGAGCGGCGCAGGTGGTAATCGAGCTCGACGTCTTTGTCCAGCGACCACGCGAGGTTGGTGAGGCCGCCGAAGAAGGCCGGGTGCTTGCGGAACGTCGGTTGTACGTCGGTGCACTCGAGCATGGCCTGATAGGACTCGCGGACGAAGTGGGGCCCGGCGTCCTTCGGCGGCTCGAAGAGTTGCAGCGATCCCACATGCATCGGGTGTTCGCGGGATTCGCCGATGAGGAACAGCGCATCCGTGGGCGATATCGGTTCCATGGTCAACCCCATTCCTTTCGCTGCGCCGGCGACGCGGCACGCACCCATCTCCTAGTAGCCGAAGTGCGCCCTCGCTAATCAGCCGTGGACGACTCGCGGAAGACCGCGGTGATCTCGGCGACCCTCGGGTCGGCGCGCAGCTCCTCGAGCGTTTCCGGCAGCGGCAGCCGCCAGTTCGGGTACTCGTCGACCGTGCCCGGCAGGTTGGGCTGGCGGGGCTCGGCCAGCACGTCGTACGGCGAGATCAGCTTCAGCCGGCTCGGGGTGGCGGCCAGGAACCGGTGCATCGCGGTGATGATCGCCGCCTCGTCCGGGTCCGGGCTCGTGAGCAGTCCTTCGGACCGCAGCAGCTCCACCCATTCGGCCCGTTCCTTGTCGGCCACCGACTGCTCGCCCGGCACGTCGTCGAGCAGGCCGAGGTCGGCGCGGGCGCGCACGTGCTCGCCGCGCAGGAAGCCGGCCGCCGTCGGCAGGTCGTGGGTGGACAGGCTGGCGGCCGCCCGCGACGGCCATCGCCGCGGCGCGAGCAGCGGTTCGCCCGCCTGGGATTCGTCGCGGGTGAACCAGGACACCGCGCACCCCAGCATCTCGTTGTCGGCCAGGGCCTGGGTCACCTCCGGTTCGACCGTGCCCAGATCCTCGCCCACCACGGTGGCCCCGGCCCGGTGCGCTTCCAGCGCCAGAACGGCGAGCATGACCTCGGCGTCGTAGTGCACGTAGGTGCCGCGGTCCGGGCCGTCGCCCGGCGGAATCCACCACAGCCGCCACAGCCCGGCGACGTGGTCGATCCGCAGGCCGTCGGCGTGGGCCAGCACGGCGCGCAGCATGTCGCGCAGCGCGGCGTAGCCGGTGGCGGCGAGGCGGTCCGGCCGCCACGGCGGCAGTCCCCAATCCTGACCGCGCGGGGTGAAGTTGTCCGGCGGCGCCCCGATGCTGACCCCGGTGGCGAGCATGTCGGCCAGCGCCCACGCGTCGGCGCCGTTCGCGTCCACGCCCACCGGCAGGTCGTGCAGCACGCCGAGTGCCATGCCCGCCGCCCGGGCGGCGTCGCGCACCGCCGTCAGCTGTTCGTCGCAGCGATGCTGCACCCA
>NZ_LZIZ01000096.1:0-632 GCF_001666915.1 Mycobacterium sp. E3339
GCCCCCACCAATGCCGTCGAGGAGATCCTCGCCGGCATCTACGCCCAAGTCCTCGGCGTCGAGCGCGTCGGCATCGATGACTCTTTCTTTGATTTGGGTGGGGATTCGCTGTCGGCGATGCGGGTGGTCGCTGCCGTCAATAGTGGCCTGGATACCGCGCTTTCGGTGCGTGCGCTGTTCGAGGCCCCCACCGTGGCACAGCTGGCGCCGCGCATCGGCACCTGCGGGGGCGGGCTGGCTCCGCTGACGGCTCGGGAACGGCCGGCTACCGTGCCGTTGTCGTTCGCCCAGAGCCGGTTGTGGTTCATCGACCAGCTGCACGGGCCCTCGCCCGTCTACAACATGGCCGCCGCGCTGCGGCTGAAAGGGCGCCTGGATGTCGCCGCATTGCGCGCTGCGCTGGGTGATGTGGTGGCCCGCCACGAGAGCCTGCGCACGGTGTTCGTCGCGCCCGAGGGCACTCCCCAACAGATCGTCCGACCGCCCAGCCAATGCGCCATCACGTGGGACGTGGTGCGGACGGACGGCTGGTCGCCGGGCCGGTTGGCGGAGGCTGTTGAGTCGGCGGCGTGTTATTCGTTTGATTTGGCTGTGGAGATTCCGTTGCGGGCGACGGTTTTTCGGGTGGCGGC
>NZ_LZIZ01000097.1:0-22832 GCF_001666915.1 Mycobacterium sp. E3339
ACCGGGCTGGTGAACATGTCCGGGTCGTCGGAATCGTCGACCTCGCCGTCGTCGAGTTCCTCCAACTCCCGCGCGGCACGGTCTTGCGGGACGTGTCCGGCGTTTTCGCCCTCTTGCCGTTCGGCCGCCCGGGCGGACCCGGCCAGCACCTTCGCCGCGCGGATGACGCCGAAATCCGGGGCCGGGTCGTCGATCGCGTCGCGGCTCTCGGCGATCCGCAGCGACGCGGCGGGCGAATCGCTGCGACTCGCCGTGTCCCGGTCGCCCAGTGACACCAACACGTTCGGCAGCAGGCCGGCGTTGGCGACAAGGGCGCGGTGCCCCTCCACCGCCAGGTAACGCCGGGCCAGTCGGGGATGGCGGAGCAGCGGCCGGATGACCTCCGGGTCCAGGCTGCCGGCGGCGATCATCGAGGCGTGCACGGCCACCGCCTCGAGCTGACCGCGCGGGTCCGCGCCGACGTGAATCGTCTGCCCGTCGGTCCACGACGGCTCACCCGGCCGCGACACGGCCACCGCGACGGCGCGCCCCGCGAGCGCCGAGGCGAGCATGCCGAGGCCGGGAGCGCCGGGAACTTCGGTGGACACCCTCAAGCTCCGAACGGTTGGACGACGTTGACCAAATATCTGTTCCACCGTAAAGTCCGCTGCGATCGCAGTCAATCGGGCAGGGTGCTTCAGGTGTGTGCGACGAGGCGCCAGCGCGATGCCGGGCAAAGCCGACGTGCCCGCCGACGCCGACGTTGACCGGCTATCCGCTCAACCGTAAAGTCCGGCTAGGTCGCAAATTCACCAGAAAACAAGGAAAAGTGGACTTTTCATACCCGGCGGAAGTGGAGCAGTTCCGCACCGAGTTGCGCGACTGGCTGGCCGCGAACCTGACCGACGAGCTGGTGGCCGCCCGTCGTCCCGCCGGGCGCGACGACGCCGCAATCGAAATGCTGCGCGCCTGGAGCGCGACGATGGCCGAAGCGGGCTGGGCCGCCGTCTCGTGGCCCCGCGAGTACGGTGGCCGCGGCGCGACGGTGCTCGAGCAGCTGGTCTACACCGAGGAAACCACCCGCGCGCGGGCGCCCATGCCGCTCAACGTGATTGGACTGAACAACATCGCGCCGGCCATCATGCAATATGGGACCGAATCCCAGAAGCGCACGCTACTGCCCCGCATGATGCGCGCCGACGACATCTGGTGCCAAGGGATGTCGGAACCCGAAGCCGGGTCGGACCTCGCGGCGCTGCGTACCCGCGCCGTGCGCGACGGTGACGACTTCGTCGTCAGCGGCCAGAAGATCTGGACCTCGCTCGGACACCGGGCGGATTGGTGCCAGCTGTATGTGCGCACCGATCCCGACGCGCCCAAGCACAAGGGCATCTCGTGTCTGATCGTCGACATGTCCCTGCCCGGCATCGAAGCCCGCCCGCTGGTGACGCTCAACGGCGAAGCCGATTTCGCCGAGGTCTTCTTCCACGACGTGCGGGTGCCGGCGGACGCGTTGCTCGGGCCGTTGAACGCCGGCTGGCAGGTGGCCACCACCACGCTCAGCCACGAACGGGCCGGGGCCGCAAGGCTATACGCCGAGATGCAGGTGCGGCTCGAGGAACTGGTGGACGACATCGCCGCGCACACCGATGCGCTCGACGACGCCGTGACGCTGCGCCGCCTCGGCGAAATCGCGCTCCGCATCAAGTATCTCGAGGTGCTGTGCCAGCGGTCGATCTCGGCCACGCTGCACGGCGGTGACGCCTTCGGATCGGCCAGCCTCGCCAAGACGGTGTGGGGCGAGATCGGGCAGGACATGGCCGCCCTGGCCTTCGACGTGCTGGGCACCCGCGGTGCCGGCGCTCCGTGGGCGAACTACCGCCTGACGTCGCGCTCGCTCACCATCGCCGGCGGCACCAGTCAGATCAACAAGAACATCACCGCCCAGCGGGTACTCGGGTTGCCGCGCGCATGAATCTCGAACTCACCGACGAGCAGGCGGCGCTGCGCGACACCACCCGGCGCTTTCTCGCCGAAAAGGCGCCGATATCGCAGCACGTGCGCCCGCTGCTGGACGACCCGACCGGCATCGACGAGGCGGTGTGGCGTGGGCTTGCCGAGCTCGGGACGACCGGCCTCCTGGTCCCGGAGGACCACGGCGGCGCCGGCATGTCGATGGTCGAGGCCGGCATCGTGGCCGAAGAGCTGGGCGCGGCGCTGCATCCGGGACCGTGGTTGTCGACCGCCGTCGCCGCGCCCCGGGCGTTGACCCGGCTCGGCGCGACCGGCGCCGGGGCCGGGCTGCTGACCGGGATCGCCGACGGCACCACCGTCGCCACCGCCTGCCTCCTGGCCGATGCTCCCGTTGCCGCGGCCCGAGGGGAAGCGGGGGGCGTCGTGTTGCGCGGCGAGATCGCCGCGGTGCCCGACGCCGCCGCCGCGGGCGTCTTGTTGGTGGTCGCCGAGGATGACGGCGGGCTTGGGCTGTTCGCCGTGCGAACGGACTCCTCGGGCGTTGCGGTCACGGCCGAACACGGTATCGACCAGACCCGCAAGCGGTTTCGCGTCACGCTCGACGCGGCGCCGGCGGAGCGACTGGCCGCGGCGTCGGCGGAGGTCGTCGCGGCGGTGGTCGACGACGTGCTGATCGCCGCCGCCGCCGACGCCCTCGGTGCGGCGCGCGCCGTCATGAACATCGCGGTCGAATACGCCAAAACCAGAACGCAATTCGGGCAGCCGATCGGCTCGTTCCAGGCGGTTCAGCATCTGTGCGTCGACATGTTCGAGACTGTCGAACTCGCCCGCAGCGGCGTGATCCACGCGCTGTGGGCCGCCGACAACGCCGATCCGGCCGAGCGGCATCTATCCGCGGTACGCACGAAGGCATTCGCCGGGCGGCTGGCCACCGTGGGCGACACGGCCATTCAGGTTTTCGGCGGGATCGGTTACACCTGGGAGCACGACGCGCACCTGTATCTCAAGCGCCTGCTGAGCTGGAGCGCGTTCCTCGGTGGGCCCGACCGGTACCTGACGGAACTCGGTGCGCGCCTTGCGAAGAGGGACCGGCCGTGATGGATATCGACTACCTGCTCACCGCCACCCGCTCGGCGCGCAAGACGCTCGATCTGGATGCCCCGGTCGACCGCGAAGACATTCGGGAATGCCTGCGCATCGGGCTGCAGGCGGCCAACGGCTCCAATCAGCAGTCGTGGCGCTGGCTGGTGATCACCGACCCGGCGTTGCGCGAGGAGATCGCTCGGCTGTACCGCGCGGCCTACCTGCTGCGTGTGGGCGGCCAACTGATCGCCGATTTCGTGCCGGCCGGGACGCCGGAGGGCCGAATCATGTCGTCGACGGAGTGGCTGGTCGAGCACATGGCAAAGGTGCCGCTGCTGGTGATTCCGTGTTACGAGCCGTATCTGCCGCGCATCGAGGGCGACGAATCGTTTCATCAGGCCACGCTTTACGGCTCGATCTTCCCGGCGGTGTGGAACTTTCAGCTGGCGCTGCACACCCGGGGATACGGCACTTGCATCACGACGCTGCACCTGCATCGCGAGCAGGAGGTGCGGGAGTTGCTGGGCATCCCCGAAACCTACGTGCAGGGCTGCCTGCTTCCGGTGGGCCGGCTGCGCGCGGGGCACACGTTCCGGCCGGCCCGGCGCAGGCCGGTCGCCGAGGTGGTCGTGCGCGACGGTTGGGACGGGCCAGGGCTCTAGAATGGGGGCCATTACCGCTGTTAGCAGCGTGTTCGCCGCGCCGGGTCTGATAACCTCTAACAAAGATTTGGTTCGGCGAGAGGGACGAATGCGTATGGTTGTCGAACCGCAGTCGTCCGGAAGCGCGTAGCGCTGACCATGCCCAGAGCGGAGTCCTTGCGAGCCGGCGCCACAGCCGATTTGGGCACGCGCCGGACCGAAATCCTGACCACCGCGGCCTCTTTGATCGCGCAGTCGGGGTTGCGAACCTCGTTGCAGGAGATCGCCGACGCGGCGGGAATTCTTCCCGGCAGCCTCTATCACCACTTCGAGTCCAAAGAGGCGATCCTGATCGAGTTGATCCACCGCTATCAGGAGGATCTGGACCGGATCGGGCTTGCCGCGCAAGCGAAGTTGGACAAGGCCGACCCCCGCCCGGTCCCCGAGCAGATCGTCGAACTGGGCTCGGCGATCGCCAACTGCGCCGTGCAGCACCGCGCCGCGCTGCAGATGTCGTTCTACGAGGGGCCGAGCACCGACCCTGAGTTGATGAAGCTGACCCAGCAGCGCCCCGTGGCGATTCAGGAGGCGATGCTGCAAACCCTGCGCGCGGGACGGTGGAGCGGCTACATCAAGCCCGACATCGATCTGCCCACCCTGGCCGACCGGATCTGCCAGACCATGCTGCAGGTGGGCCTTGACGTCATGCGTCACAAATCCCCCGCCGATCAGGTGGCGGTCCTACTCTGTCGAATCATGTTGCAAGGGTTGGCAACCCGGCCGCCCACCGACTCGGCGCTGGATAGGTCGAATGCCTTGGCGGCGGCCCGGGACGTCATCGAGACCTGGTCGGACGACAGCGACGCCGACCCCAGCGACAAGGCGGCGCACGTCCGGGCGGTGGCGCGGACGGAGTTCGGCCGCAAGGGTTACGAGGCCACCACCATCAGGGACATCGCCTCCGCGGCCGGCCTCGGCACGGGAACCGTCTACCGGGTGATCGGGTCAAAGGACGAACTCCTGGCGTCGATCATGGAATCGTTCGGCCGGAAGGTCGAGGCGGGCTGGGTCGCCGTGCTGCGTTCGAACGCCACGCCGGTCGAGAAGCTGGACGCCTTGAGCTGGGTCAACGTCAATGCGCTCGATCGGTTCTCCGACGAGTTCCGCATTCAGCTCGCCTGGATGCGGCAGTCGCCCCCGGACACCCCCAACCCGGGGTGGCTGTATGCGACGCGACTTCGGCAGATGAAAACGCTTCTTTCCGAAGGCATCCGATCCGGGGAGATCACCGCCGACGCCGCATCCACCGCGATGCTCGCCCGCTGCGTCATCGGCCTGCAGTGGATACCGGAGAACATCCTCGCCGACGTCGGCAAACGCGCCGCGCTCGTGCACGTCCGCGACACCGTTTTGCGTGGCGTCGCGGTTCGTGCGGGGTAGGTGTTGAACCAAAAAACTGTTACCCATACAGTTGGGCAATTAGAACCGCGTTGGCAGTGAACGAGAAGGGGATTTCCATGACTGTTGTCGATCGGTTGCGCTACGACGGCAAGCGGGCTCTCGTCGTTGGCGGCGCCACCGGCATGGGCGCGGCGGCGGCCAAGTCCGCGGCCGAGCTCGGCGCCGAGGTGATCGTGATGGACTACGCGCCGGTGAACTACGACGTCGCCAAGGCCATCCAGGTGGACCTGCGCGATCCCGCGTCGATCGACGCGGCGGTCGAGCAGCTGGACGGGCCGGTCCACGCCCTGTTCTCGGCCGCCGGCATCGCCGACGGGACAACCGACCTGATGGCCATCAACTTCCTCGGCCACCGCCACCTCATCGACCGCCTCCTCGAGCGCAACCAGCTTCCCTCCGGCTCGGCGATCTGCTTCATCTCCTCGGTCGCCGGCATGGGCTGGGAAAACGACCTGGAGCTGCTGACCGAATTTCTCGCCACGCCGGATTTCGCCTCCGCGCAGGAGTGGGTCAAGGCGCACGAAGCGGAAGGCATCATCCACTACGGCTTTTCCAAGAAGGTCGTCAACGCCTACGTCGCGACCCAGGGCTACCCGCTGCTGAAGAAGGGCATCCGCATCAACGCGATCTGCCCCGGCCCCACCGACACCCCGCTGGCCCAGGCCAACGCCGACCTCTGGCTCACCTTCGCGCAGGACTACCGCGAGGAGACCGGCTCGAAGGTGCATACCCCCGAGCAGATGGGTGACGTGATGGCCTTCCTCAACAGCGCCGCCGCCTTCGGCATCAGCGGCATCACGCTGCTGGTCGACTACGGGCACACGATGGCCTCGCTCACCAACGCCTACCCGCCGGGCAAGCCGATCATCGACATCATCATGGGGCGGGTGAAGCTCTAGAGACGGGTGCCCGTTTCGGCGCCGGTACCGTCGGGGGCATGGCACGAGTCATCGTCATCGGCGGGCACGGCAAGGTCGCACTGCAGCTGGCCCGCATCCTGACCGAACGCGGCGACGAGGTCAGTTCGGTCTTCCGCAACCCCGAACATTCGGACGACGTCGCGGCCACCGGCGCAAATCCGGTGGTCGCCGACATCGAGCGCCTGGACACCGACGCGCTCACCGAGCTGCTGACCGGTCACGACGCGGTCGTCTTCTCCGCCGGCGCAGGCGGCGGCAACCCGGCGCGCACGTACGCCGTCGACCGCGACGCGGCCATCCGGGTGATCGATGCCGCCGAGCGGGCGGGCATCCTGCGATTCGTGATGGTGTCGTATTTTCGGGCGGGTCCCGATCACGGTGTCGCGCAGGACAGTTCGTTCTTCCCCTACGCCGAGGCGAAGGCGGCCGCGGACGAACACCTGCGCGCCAGCCGTTTGCACTGGACGATCCTGGGACCGGGCCGGCTCACCCTCGACCCGCCGACGGGCCGAATCGCCCTCGGTGAGGGCAAAGGCGAGGTATCCCGTGCGGACGTCGCGCAGGTGGCCGCGGTCGCCCTGAAAAACAACGCGACGATCGGCCGGACCATCGACTTCAACAACGGCGACCTCCCGATCGCGGCGGCGTTGAAGGGCTGACTAAACTGCATCTCGCAGCTGGTCTGCCGTCGCCGCACCACGCGACTTCGGCATCGAGCGAGGCGGGTTGGTAACGCTTCGCGAGAGGGAACCCGGTGAGAGCCCGGGACTGTCCCGCAGCGGTATGCAGGAACGACCGCCGTCAAAAGCACTGGTCGCAAGACCGGGAAGCGACGGCCAGTAGGAACACCAATCGGGGTGTGCGCCTGCGAGTCCGAAGACCTGCCAGCTGTGCCGGGCGCGCCGCGCCCGGCGGCTCATCGCCTCGTGGAATGGGCGTTCGGCCGCGACGGTTGAGATGCGTGTACCTTGCGCACCGCAGCCGGATCGGCTCGCGTCCGCAATGGCGGTGACCACCCCGTCGATTGAAGGACGAACATCGTGATCTCCCAACCATTCACCGCCACGGTCGTCGGCTCGCCCCGCATCGGCCCGAAGCGCGAACTCAAACGCGCCACCGAGGGGTACTGGGCCGGACGCACCAGCCGGTCCGAGCTGGAATCGGTCGCCGCGACGTTGCGCCGCGACATGTGGGCCCGCCTCGCCGCGGCCGGCCTGGACTCGGTGCCGGTGAACACCTTCTCCTATTACGACCAGATGCTGGACACCGCCGTCATGCTCGGCGCCCTGCCGCCCCGGGCCGCACGGGTCCCCGACGATCTGGATCGCTACTTCGCCGCAGCCCGCGGCAATCCCGACGTCGCGCCGCTGGAGATGACCAAGTGGTTCGACACCAACTACCACTACCTGGTCCCCGAGATCGAGCCCTCGACCACCTTCTCGCTCAACCCGGACAAGGTGGTCGCCGAACTGAAAGAGGCTCTCGCGCAGGGGATCCCCGCCCGCCCCGTCGTCATCGGACCGATCACCTTCCTGCTGTTGAGCAAGGCGGTCAACGGCGGCGGCGCGCCGATCGAGCGACTGCAGGAACTCGTGCCCATCTACTCGGAGCTGTTGGGGCTGCTCGCCGCCAACGGCGCGCAGTGGGTGCAGTTCGACGAGCCGGCGCTGGTGACCGACATCTCCCCCGACGCCCCGGCCTTGGCGGAGGCCGCGTACAACGCGCTGGGCAAGGCGACCGACCGGCCGGCCATCTACGTCGCCACCTACTTCGGTGATCCCGGCGCATCGCTGGCCGGTCTGGCCCGCACCCCGGTCGAGGCGATCGGCGTCGACCTCGTTTACGGCGCCGACACGGCGGTGGCGGGCATACCGGAGCTGTCCGGCAAGACCCTGGTGGCCGGCGTCGTCGACGGGCGCAACGTCTGGCGCACCGACCTGGAAGCCGCGCTGGGCAAGCTGACCGCCCTCCTGGGTTCGGTTGGCACGGTTGCGGTTTCGACGTCGTGCTCCACGATGCACGTGCCGTATTCGCTCGAACCCGAGGCCGACCTGGACGACGCGCTGCGCAGCTGGTTGGCGTTCGGTCAGGAGAAGGTCGCCGAGGTGGTGACGCTCGCGCGTGCCCTGCGCGAAGGGCGCGGCGCGGTCGCCGACGAGATCGCCGCGTCCAACACCGCGGTGGCCTCCCGCAAGAGCGACCCGCGGCTGCACAACGACCGGCTACGGGAACGCATCGAGGAGATCGTCGCCACCGGCACCCACCGCGGCGACCCGGCGTCACGTCGTGCCCGCCAGGACGAGCGGTTGCGCCTGCCGGCGCTGCCGACCACAACCATCGGCTCCTACCCGCAGACCGCCGCGATCCGCAAGGCGCGCGCCGCGCTGCGGTCCGGCGAGATCGACCAAGCGGAGTACGAGAAGCGGATGCGCAAGGAGATCGCCGACGTCATCGCGCTGCAGGAGGAGCTGGGTCTCGACGTGCTGGTGCACGGCGAGCCGGAACGCAACGACATGGTGCAGTACTTCGCCGAGCAGCTACAGGGCTTCTTCGCGACGCAGAGCGGCTGGGTGCAGTCGTACGGCAGCCGCTGCGTGCGTCCGCCGATCCTCTACGGCGACGTCATTCGCACCCACCCGATGACCGTCGACTGGATCTCCTACGCGCAATCGTTGACCGACAAGCCGGTCAAGGGCATGCTGACCGGTCCGGTCACGATCCTGGCGTGGTCGTTCGTCCGCGACGACCAGCCGCTGGCCGACACCGCCAACCAGGTGGCGCTCGCCATCCGCGACGAAACCGTGGACCTGCAATCCGCCGGCATCGCCGTCATCCAGGTCGACGAGCCGGCGCTGCGGGAGCTGCTGCCGCTGCGCCGCGCGGATCAGGAGGACTACTTGCGTTGGGCCGTAGGTTCTTTCCGGCTGGCCACCTCCGGCGTCGATGACTCCACCCAGATCCACACCCACCTGTGCTACTCGGAATTCGGCGAGGTGATCGGGGCCATCGCCGACCTGGACGCCGACGTGACGTCCCTCGAGGCGGCGCGCTCACACATGGAGGTGCTCGACGACCTCAACTCGGTCGGGTTTTCCAACAGCGTCGGCCCGGGCGTCTACGACATCCACTCGCCCAGAGTGCCGAGCACGAAGGAAATGGCGGAGTCGTTGCGCGCGGCGCTGAAAGCCGTTCCGGCGGAACGGCTCTGGGTCAACCCGGACTGCGGCCTGAAGACCCGAAATGCCGACGAGGTGATCGCTTCGCTGAAGAACATGGTCGCCGCGGCGCAGGAAGTGCGGGCGGGCGCCTGACCGCGAGCGTCACGCCAGCGTGGCCCTCGGGCGCCACCGTCACTCTGGCGTGACGCTCGGCGCCTCGTCCGACAACACTTCGACGGGAACGTCGTCAGCCCACGGTTGCCGGGTCACCATGTCGGCGACG
The DNA here is from genome assembly GCF_001666915.1 of Mycobacterium sp. E3339. Lineage (NCBI taxonomy): Bacteria > Bacillati > Actinomycetota > Actinomycetes > Mycobacteriales > Mycobacteriaceae > Mycobacterium > Mycobacterium sp. E3339. Next base: position 9,500 of record NZ_LZIZ01000097.1, read on the forward strand.
CGGACGATGCCGCGCTCGAACTCGCCCGTCGCCGCGTCCACCAGCCGGTAGGCCTGCACCTGTTTGTGGATGGGCTGCGCGTCGAGCAGCACCACCCGCACCTCCCCCGGCTCGAAATGGCAGCGCTCCTGCAGCGCGGTGATGAGCTGCTCGTTATGCATGTGGCCGTCGCCAAAGTTCCAGCCGATGGCGGTGCTGCAGATGCGTTCGCCGTCGGTGAGGACGTAGTCGTCCTCGTTCTGGCCCGCCATCGCGCGGTGCGCGAGGGTGAACAGCGCGCGGCCGTGAGTGTTGAAGCCGCGGAACGCATATCCCATGAAGAGCGGGATCTGCGCGGCCTCCGGGCTGCCGTAGAACCGCTCGAGCTGGGCCTGCGGCATGCTGGCGATCGCCACGATGCCCCTGGCGATCTTGTCGCTGGCCGATCCTTTGATGCACCACAGCGTGGTGTCCCAGTTGCCGGCGTAGTACCGCATTCCCGGCAGGAACGAGATCTTGCGGGGGAACATGTTGCCCAGCAAGACGATTCCCGCGATGACGACGAACAGTATCGCCACCACCACCGGGTGCCTCAGATCGCGCAGGCCCAGTCGCGCGTGCGCGACGAACAGCGACAGCACGCCGAAGATCATGAAGACGTTCCACTCCAGCGGCACGCCCATCGGTATCGACACCAGGATCCCCAGGTGGAAACAGACCATCACGATGGCCGCGATCGTGATCGGCCAGCCGCTGTGGCAGAAGAACAACGGCAGCGGCACCAGCATCTCGATGGCGGTGCTCAGGTGCGCCAGCCATCGCGACAGCCGGCCGGGCCGCAGGTCGTCCGGGAACTTCTCGAAGAATTGCCGCTTGAGCCAGCGGGGCCGCACCAGCGGATTGTTGGACATCATCGTGGAGATCACGAACGGGAAGTGCTTGTTGAGCTTCGACGTGGCGGCGCCCATCCAGATGACCAGGAACACCACCTTCGATCCGACGATCATGTCGACGCCGCCGAAGAGGAAGGTCACCGCCATGGTCGCGTACACCTCCCCGCGAGCGGCCAGGAAGATCACCTTGTCGCGCAGCCCCAGGATGCCGAGCAGCAGCAGGATCAGCACGATCTTCCAGGCCGGCAGCAACCCGATCGTCGTACCGAGCTCGGGTATCGGTCCGGTGCCGTCGGCGAACAGCGCGCTCAGGGTCACCAGCAAAAACAGCGCGTAGAGCGCGACGTCGATCGGCTTGCGCTTGGTGCCCCTGGTCAGCGGGACCCGGTCCGGCCACGGTGGCAGCCGGATGGTGCCGAACCGCATCCAGTACAGGATCGACCCCATCGGCGGGAAGAACCGGTTGTTCAGCGGGCCGAAGCCGCAGCCCAGCCCGATCACCTCGAAGAGCATCGTGTACAGCACGACCTTTTCGAACACGATCGGCTCCGACCACCAGGACGCGACGTGGGTGAACCCGCCGAGTCCCTTGGTGGCCGAGGCGAACAGCCAACCGCCGAGGATGTAGAGCAGGATCTTGACGACGTAGAACAGGTGCAGCGCGACCGGCGTGCCGAAGCCCACCTCGGCCCAGTGCTTGGCCATCGGGCGGATCTTCTCGCTACGGGTGCCCTTGTTCCACTCGGCCATGTCGAGCTGCGGCAGCTCAGGCTTGAGAAATCCCATGGTGGTCAGATTAGAACGTGTTCTAGGCGAACCGCACTCAAGCCGGGCAACAATCCTTTGCCTGTGCCCTCGCCGCCGGATAGCGTGAAACCCGGATCGGCGCGGCTCGCTAGGAGGCGTCCATCATGAGCAGGCTTTTCGTTTCCATATCGGCTGCGGTGCTGGTCGCCGCCGCCGCACCGATCGCGGTGGCCCGTGCCGACGCGCCGGCACCCGGCGACGGGTGCGCGACGCTGCACGCGACCACCCAAGACGGCAACGGCAGGACGATGTGGTGCAACCCCACGATGACCGGCGCCCACAACCTGGTGTGGCAGTACGGCGGCCCGGCGCCCAGCCCGTAACGGCTTTCCCGCTCGAGGGTGAACTGAGGGCGTTCAGCGTGAACTGAGGGCGAGAAATCCGCGAAGACTCCGCCCTGGCCGCACGCTCAAAGCCGTGACTGCACACCCGATTTCGGTCACCCGAAGATGCCCGGCGGGGTCGCCGGCGTCCGCCGCAGAGCCTCTGGGTAAACGCGTGGATTGAGCGCATCCAGCGCGCCGGCCCGCAGGCCGGCCAGGGAATCGACGGCGTCCAGAAACCGTTGCCGCTCGGCGGGTTCCACGACGTCGCCGGCCAGCTGGGTGAACTTCTCGACGTACTGCGGTCGCCGGAACGGCCGCGCGCCCAGCGGATGCGCGTCGGCGACGGCCAACTCGTCGGAGATCACCTCCCCGCCGCGTAGCGTGATTTCGGCGCGCGCCCCGAACGCCTTCTGCGCCGGGTCGCTCGAGTGGTAGCGGCGCGTCCACTCCGGGTCCTCGACCGTGGAGATCTTGCGCCACAGCTCGATCGTGTCGGGCCGGTGCGCCCGTTCCGCGGCGTAGGAGCGTTCGTGGTGCCATACCCCGTCCTGCAGGGCGACGGCGAAGATGTACGGCAGCGAATGGTCGAGCGTTTCCCGGGAAGCGTCCGGATCGAACTTCTGCGGATCCCCCGAGCCCGTTCCGATGACGACGTGGGTGTGGTGGCTCGTGCGCAGCACGATGGTCTCGACCTGACCGAGGTCGGGTATGCGCTCGCGCAGCCGCCGGGCCAGGTCGATCGGCGCCTGGCTTTGGTACTCCGCGGAGTGCTCCTTGGTGAAGCTGTCTCCGATGGCGCGCTTGGGTTCTCCGGGAGCGGGCAGCGGCACGTGGTATTCGCGTTCGGGTCCGCCCAGCAGCCAGGCGATTACGCCGTCCTCGCCCTCCCAGATCGGGGCGGGCGATCCCTCGCCGCGCATGGCCCGGTCCACCGCCTCGATGCCGACCTTGCCCGCGTGCGCCGGGGCGAACGCCTTCCAGCTGGAGATCAGCCCCTTGCGGGACTGGCGGGTGCTGGTGGTCAGGTGCAGCGCCTGCCCGACCGCCTGGTAGATGGTCTCGGTGTCCAGCTTCAGCATGGTTCCGATGCCGGCGGCCACCGCCGGACCCAGGTGCGCGACGTGGTCAATCTTGTGCTCGTGCAAGCAGATTCCGCGGGAGAGGTCGATTTGGATCTCGTAGGCGGTCGCCAGGCCGCGGATCAGGTCGGCGCCGCCGAGGCCCAGCTGCTGGGCGACCGCGACCAGCGGGGGGATGTTATCGCCTGGGTGGGCGTACTCGGCGGCCAAAAACGTGTCGTGAAAGTCGAGTTCGCGCACCGCGACGCCGTTGGCCCACGCCGCCCACTCCGCCGAGTAGGTGCCGTCGACGCCGAATACGTTGGCGCCGCGGGCCGCGGGATGGGCCAGCGCCTGCCGCCGCGCCACCGTCACCGGTCGACGCAACACCGCGGCCGCGCTGACCGCCGCGTTGTCGATGATCCGATTCGCCACCATCTCCGCGGTTTCCGCCTCGACGGCCACGGGATCGGCTGCGACTTCGGCGATCTTGGCCGCCAGGTGTTCGGCGCGGGGGAAGTCGTCCGAGCTGCGCCGCGCCCGAACCTCGTGCGTTTTCATACTCAGCAGACTATGCGCCCGCGACAAGAGCATGAAAAATTCGGTACATCAACGCATTTGATTTCGGTCGAGCCGGTGCCAGAGCCGCCGTCGGCGGATTCCACGAAGCGATTCCGTCAAATGGTGGTTTCGTGACTCGGTGCGGATTAGGATGCCTGCGTCCCAGTGAGTTGCCGATACGGTGCGAGGGGATCATGTTCGAAATATTCCGGAACAGATTGTCGGGAGCGGCGATTGTTATCGCTTTTACCGTCGCCGCGTGCTGCTCGCCCTCCGAGCCGCAGAGCTCTTGCATGGGCCCATCGGAAGAGGGCATGACGCAACCCGCTGCCAGCACCGGTACGGATCCCATGGGGATGGCCGAGGAGACCCCGGCCTGTTCCTTGTACTACCTGGCGAAGAACGATCCAGTGCCGCCGCGCTATGCCGGGATCGGAAGCGCGCATTGGGACGTGCCTGCCGGCCAGGCGTATTTTGATCAAGGCCTGCGATTCTTCTTCGCCTTCAACAGCCGCGAATCCTATCGCGCATTCCACGAAGCGGCGAACGAGGCCGAGAATAGCAACACGCCCTGCTCGGCCTGTTATTGGGCGCAAGCTCTCCCACTGGGGGTAGACATCAACGAGTCGGAACAATCGCCGCATGATCGAGAGCAAGCGAATGCCGTCCTCCATAGCGCCGAGAAAGCTAATCCAAGCCAAAAGGACCGCGCGATTATTGACGCTTTACTTGAGCGCAACCGGGATTGCATTGGTCAGGACGAGAAGAAATGTCAGAAGGCTCGCAACTTAGCTTATTACAACGGGATGATAAAAGTGCTGAACGGGTTTGGCAGCAATGACCCCAACGTCATCGCGCTCTTCGCCGACTCCGTCATGAATCTGACGCCTTGGAGGTATTGGGACACAGACGGAAATCCCGTCTCCAAGGAGGTCACGGATGCACAGAAGCAACTAGAGAATGCTCTGAGCCTCCCTCAATATCAACAAAACGAAGGGATCATCCACTTTTACATCCATCTGATGGAGGGGTCGCGTACCCCCGCCGTCGCAAGGCAACACGCCGACCAATTGGCGCCGCCCACACCATTGGCGCCGACCGCGGGCCATCTGGTCCATATGCCGTCACACATCTACTACCGAATCGGGGACATGCAGGACGCGATCACGGCCAACAAGGCAGCCATTGAGGCCGACGACGCGTATTTCGCCATGGAGCCGAATTTATCTCGCCCAGACGGTGACCGCTACAAATATGAATATTACCCGCATAATATCCATTTCTTGCTCGCGGCTGCGGTGCTGAGCGGCGACACCCCGGACAGGGACATCGACCGCTACGCGAAGAAACTGCTTCAATCGTTGCCGGATAATGGAAATGGGCTGCGCGCCGAAAAGTATCGCGCTGTCTACTACCTCGCAAAGCTCAACTTCTCCACCACGGCGGATATTCGTAAATTCGAGGAGCCGGACCCGTTCGAGCAGCAGCCTATTGCCAACCTCGCCTATCATTCTACCCAAATGATGGCGGATATCTGGGACGGGAAAAAGCCCATCGAATCCGCCGACCGGTTCTATGACGATCTCGGCAAAGTCCGCAACGCCGCACGCAACACCGAAACGAACGAGGACTGCGATCCCGAGGTCCGGCTCCCCCGCGATAAGGATCTATGTCTGGCCGCGATCCTCAATTATCTAGGACGCGCGCGGATGGCCATCTTCGACGCGAAGCACGGCAATAAAACCAGGTGGGCCGATGCGGAGGCATGGGCTCGACGCGCTGTAGAAATCGACTCGCAGTTGGGCTATTACGAGCCCCCGTTGTGGCTCTACCCCACGCGTCAGACCGCCGCCTCGGTCCTAATTCAAAAGGCGGATGCGATCGGTGCCGGGGCGAAGGAATGGCGGCTGTCTCTGGACGAGGCCAAGCGGCTGCTGCGTGAAAGCCTGGATGGGCCCCCGACTACCCTGTCTGGCGAAATCCCGGTAGGGGCCTACCCCGGAAATGGCTGGGCGTATTACGGGCTGCTGGAGATCGCCAACCGGTACGACCCGGTCGGCGTCGGTCAGGCCACGCTAGAACTCAAGAAGCATTGGTTCGGAGACCCCGGATTCCAGAGCCTCGATCGCATGTAGGTCCACAGGGTGAATTCCGCGCGAACGGACCGCTGCCGCGTCGCGACCGGTGTAGTTTGCTGCTCAGCACCCAACTGCAACCGAGGAGCCAGTCATGGCGGACGTCGATTATTGCGTGGTCGGAGCGGGTTTCGCGGGTTTGACGGCCGCGTACAGACTAAAGAAGGCAGGCCATTCAGTGGCCTTGCTGGAGGCGCGCGATCGGGTCGGCGGCCGCACCTTCACCGAATACCGCCCGGACGGAACGTGGATCGATCGCGGCGGCGCGTGGATCGGGCCGGGCCAGGACCGCATCTACGCGTTGATGAACGAGTTCGGTGTGCCGGAGTACAAGCAGCACAATGACGGCGACGCGATGATGATCGTCGGCGGCAAGAAGCACCGCTACGGCGGAACCATTCCGTGGACCATGAGCCCGTGGGCGGTCGCCAACCTCGGGATCGGCCTGGTCGCCATCGAGGAGATGTGCAAAGCCATTCCGCGCGAGGCCCCGTGGGAGGCGAAGAAGGCCAAGGAGTGGGACCGAATCAGCATCGGGGAATGGATCAACAACAAGACGGCGTCCAAGCAGGCCGCCGAGATGCTGGACATGGCCTTCGCCGGCCTCTACACGTCGGCGGCGTCGGAGACGTCGCTGTTGTGGGGGTTGCTCCAGACGGCGTCGGCCGGCGGGCTCACGTTCGCGATCTCGGGCAAGGGGGGCTCCCAGGATGCCCGCCCCGTCGGCGGGATGGGCGCCATCTACGGCCCAATCGCCGCGGAATTGGGTGACGCGCTACATCTTTCGCAGCCGGTCCGGCAAATCGCTCAGGATGCCGACGGCGTGACCGTCACCGCCGCCGACTTGACGGTGCGGGCGCGTCGCGTCATCGTCGCCATTCCGCTCGCGGTCGCCACCTCGATCGTTTACGAGCCGATGCTCCCGGTGGACCGCGCGCTGCTGCACCAGCGCATGCCGAGCGGCGCGGTCATCAAGACGTCCATCATTTACGACGAGCCGTTCTGGCGCGCCGACGGGCTCTCGGGTCAATCGGCCGCGCCGGGATCCCTGGCCAGCCTGACGATCGACGCCTGCACCGACACCGGCGACCCCGGGGTCATGTGCGTCATCAGCGAAGGCCCCGCGGCGCGCCGGCTGACAAAGCTCGACGAGGCCGAGCGCAAAGCGGCCATCATCGGCGAGGTGGTCGACCGATTCGGCGATAAGGCCAGATCGCCGTCGGAATATCACGAGCAGAACTGGACCGTCGAGCGCTACTCCGGCGGCGGGATGATCGGCCACGCGCCGCCCGGCGTGCTGACCGAATTCGGCTACACCCTGCGCGAGCCATGCGGCCGCATCCACTGGGCCGGCACCGAGAGCTCGGCCGTCATGTGCGGGTGGATCGACGGCGCGATCCGCTCCGGCGAGCGCGCCGCGACCGAGGTCCGCGAGGCCGAGGCGGTCGCCGTCGCCTGACGAAATCGCTTTCGCCGCTTTCGTTTCAGTGGCCCCAGCGCTGTCGAACAGCGACCGAATCCTAACGGAGACGTGCGGGACGTCGGTCCGCTAATCTGGCCGTGACTCCTGCGAGCGCCGGTGAGCGGGGCGTACGGTCGCACGGCTAGCGGTTCGGGAAGTAGGTCCAAGGCCCATACTCGTCCGGGCAGTAAACCACCGTTGTCGCGTCGATGATGGCGACAGCGGCGCTGGGCGACATTCCGGTATTGGACTGAGTTGCACGGGCTTCCACTTGTTTGGTCGCTCCTTGACGCAGGTCTGCGCACACATCGTGCGCGGACTTTACAGCCGCGGACACATCCGTGATCGTGATTCCGGCCTGGTTCGCTAAGTAGACGAACAGAAGGGCCTTCTCGCTTTCACTTGCTGGTGGGGGCGGTAGCGGCTGACGCGGCGTAGGCGGCGGCAGGATGATTGTTGGTGGCGGGACGATGACCGTCGGCGGCACCATCACGGTCGTCGTCGACGGCGTTGGGACCACGCTCGTCGTCGGGGGTGCAGTAGCTGTCGTCGGCGGTGCAGTTGTCGTCGGTGGGGCGCTCGCAGTGGGCGTGCTCGGTGGATTGTTCCGGTGGTCGAACAGCAGGGATAAACCAACTCCGACCGCAGTCGCCAGCGCCAGCGCCGCAATCACCATGATGGCGGCGTCTCTCCAAGCCGCCCGCCACAAACGGTCCGTCTCAAGTTCGGCCGGTATGTCCCCGGGTGGTTCTTGTGACCAAGCCACCGCGGTCGCCGTCTCGGTCGGGGGCTTGTCGTCGGCGGAGATCGGCGGGCCGACCTGCGTCGGCATCCCTTCCGCCGACGTCAGACACTCATCATCCTGGGATGCGGGCACCGGCAGGTCATCGCTGGCCGTTAGCCGCTCGAGTTGCTCATCATTCGGGGGAGTCCATGACGGGGCAGTCATAACTGTCCCAGCTTGGGAAGTGGTGGGTACCCGCCGCCGAGGCTGGGCTAAGTGCTTCATCGCGCTCACCCCATCCAGGGCGCAGGCGGGCACAAAATCTGGATTGCGTTGACGATGATTACCGCAGGAGCCACCCCTGACCATCCCTGCTGCCGCAGACTCCGGGCCTCCATCTCCAAATTGACCCCGTGGTCCAGAACAGCGGTGCAAACACCCTGACCCGCCGCCACCAACTCGCCATCCGACCCGGGCACACCCTTCGACCTGACGGCATCAAGATACTTCTGCCCGGCCGGCGTGTACACGAGCGAGTTAGTGGGCGATGCCGGGACCGAAGTCCCAGCACGCTGAGTCTGCAGCTGGTGAGCCCAGAGGAGGGCCGCCACCACCGATATGGACACCGCGAGAGCAATCATCGCCAGGGCGATTGCCTTGGCATAATTGCGGCGGGGAGCCGTCGGGTAACTGTAGTAAGTCATCACACGCGTAAGAATGCCCAGGTGATCGCGTTAGCTAGGCCCACCACCCACGCTTCGCGAAGACGCGCGGGCCTGGTCATAACCCAGCGCGGGTGCGGCAACAAAAGTAATGCGGGGTCACCGGTCGGCGGCTGCGCCGGCGGGGTAAACGGCCACCATTCCAGCACCGGAGAGCGTGGATATTCGGCGCGGATCGCGGAGCGGGCGTCTTCGCCCAAGCCGACCACCAACAGGGGCCGCACCACCGCAAACTCACGCCGCAGATAGTCGGCGCAGTTGGCGATCCAGGCTCGCTCGGACGGCTGGTTCTCGGGTGGGTGGCAATGCACGACGTTCGTGGTGAAGAGTTCCGCCTTACAGCGGCCAGCGAGGGCCAAGGCGGCATCGATGAACCGGCCGGAGCCACCGGTGAACGGAATGCCGGTCTTCATGCACGGCCCGCACAGACTTTGTCCGACCAACATGAGCGGCGAGGTCGGTGAGCCGTAACCGGGCGCGGACTGCGTCTTGCCGAGAATGTTCATACCGGGGCACCGGTGGCAGTTGGCGATTTCGGTGTTGAGAATGCTCAAAAAATCTATGGTCCCAGCCGCGGTACGAGTCCCGGCGATGCTCGGCTTGGTCAGCATGAACGAGACGTTTCGCCGCTGACACTGTGCTGACCAGGGCCGTTCGTCACGCCTTCCGGGTATGAAAGTCACCTGTTGGGGGACCACCTCTCCAGGTGCGACCTAACACCACGAAACGGTCGTGGCGCCGGCGATTCTCACGGTGGATCGGTGAGTTTGAAACCTGTTGCCCTCCAAAGCCTCCGGGCAGCAACGTTGTGCCCGCCGCACATACCACATCCAACAGTATGTTGATGACATGACACCCGAAACGTGCCAGAGAGTCCCAACAGATGGCGTGCGCCCTCGCAACTCCTAGACACATTTTGGTGGTGACGCCGGATGCGGGGCAGTTGTCGAGGATGTTCCGGGGATATCGGGACAATGGTCAGCTACGGCGAGGGCGATCATTGCGGCGATCACTCCTGACAGCTGCACCAACGACAAGCTAATCCCGACGCGAAGAGATAAGCCCGCTGTTCATCAGCGCAACCGATCTGGGCAATACGCTGCTGCCGCGTCGCTCGCGAGTTGGTCAGTCTGCAGTTGCGACAATCCCTGACGAAAGAGCTGATCCCGCAGATTGTGAAGCTGCATCGTATAGGGGCTGGGCATACCTATTCCGACGCGCGGCAGGGATTGGGCATCGCAGAATTGGTGTGCAACGGATATCAGCACCCCCCTGTCCCCGGGGATGCCCTGCGAAGAGAGCGCCGCGACGAACCGATCGTCGGCGCTGTCCGCATAGGCAACGCCCACCGACAGCAGCAATCCTGAAGCCGCGAAGACGGCGACCGCCAACTTCGTCATCATGTGCCGAGATGTTCCGCTGCCGACACCGCCGCCCGCCAGGGCCGTTCGGCCCCTTTGCTCTCTCAAAGTCAGTATTGGCCGTGAAGTGCCTGGCATTCCGATACCTCGACACCAGACGCCAATGCAGGACACCAGAAGCCAATGCAGAGGGTGGTAGGACCCTGCGTTTAACGATCGAAGGATGGCTTTCTGCCGCGTCGTGCAGCGGCCTGCTACGACGTCATTCGGCTCGCCCCCCAAGCCCACCGCCTTTGGCCATCTTCGACGATGGCAAGGGGCTGGCGTTCTACCAAGCGGCTGGGCTCGCCGGCCCAGCGAATGTGTTGTACGCCAAGGAGCGTGGCTCCTCGGCGCCGGGTTGCGAGGTTGCTGGCTACTGGGGCGAAGTCCACCACGTCCAGGACTGGGCCGGCACGCGTCGGACCGACATCGACCAGCTCACCCTGGCCTGCGGGCCCCACCACCGGCTCCTCGAGAAGGGCTGGGTCACCCGGAAGCGGACCAACGGCAAGACCGAATGGATCCCGCCGCCCCATCTGGACCGCGGGCAGCCGCGCACCAACTCCTTCCACCACCCCGAGGACCTGATGGCGGACGAAGACGACCCCTAGCTAACCGGCTTGCTTAGCGGGCGGCCGGTAGAAGATGACCAGCTGGCCGATCGCGCCGGCCAGGCCCAACCCCACCGAGATAAGCAGGCCGCGCCAGCCGTCCATCCAGTTGTGGCCGAACACCACATAATCCAGGCTGATCTTTCCCGCGCCCAGGGTGGCGATGGCGATGGCGCTGACCGCCAGGACCAGGTTGTACTCCCAGCCCTCCTTGACGATGAAGAATCCGTTGGCGCGGTGCACGGTCCATGCCGCGACCAGCATCAACGACACGAAGCCGGCCGCGGGGATCGGGGTGAGTAGCCCGGCGGCCAGGCCCAGACCGGCGGCCATCTCCGTGGTGGCGGCTACGGTGGCGTGGAACTTGCCCGGCTTCATGCCGATGCTTTCGAACCACCGCGCGGTGCCCGGGATGCGGCCGCCACCGAAGAACTTGTTGTAGCCATGCGCGGCCAACGTCACGCCCAACACCAGCCGCAGGATCAGTAACCCGACGTCGTAGGGAGTCATACCTGCAAACCTAGATCATGGCCCCGCCGCGACAACAGGAGCGCCGAGCGGCCAGTCCCCGTCCGTGTGGGACCATTGCGGGCGTTCCCGGCCATCAGCAACAGATCACGAGGGGGTGCACCACGGCTCGTATCGCACGAGGCAGCGGCGCCCGCCGTGACGCGTCCGGGTCCGCTACCGACGGGCAATCCGTGGTGTTGTTGGACGGCACAGCGAATCACCCCCGAGAGCTGCTGGGCAACAAGGGACACGGCATCGAGGCGATGCGCCGGCACGGTCTGCCGGTGCCCCCCGCGTTCTGCATCACCACCGAGGTGGGCCTGCGTTATCTCGCCGACCCCCGGGCGACGATGGACGCGATCTGGGACGACGTGCTGGACCGGATGAGCTGGCTGGAAGCGCAGACGTCGCGCACGTTCGGGCGGGGCCCGCGTCCGTTGCTGGTCAGCGTCCGCTCCGGGGCGACCCAGTCGATGCCGGGCATGATGGACACGATCCTTGACCTCGGCATGAACGACGACGTGGAGCAGGCGCTGGCCGCGGCCGGGACCGCGGCGTTCGCCCGCGACACCCGCCAGCGGTTCGACCGCATGTACCGGCGCATCGTCGGCCCGGACGCGGTGCCCGACGACCCGTATACCCAGCTGCGCGCCGGCATCGAGGCGGTGTTCGCGTCATGGAACTCGCCTCGTGCGGTCGCCTACCGCGCCCACCACGGCGTCGACGATCTCAGCGGCACCGCGGTGGTGGTGCAGGCGATGGTGTTCGGCAATCTCGGCCCGAATTCCGGTGCGGGCGCTTTCATTTCACGCAACCCCATTTCCGGCGACAACGCACCCTTCGGCGAATGGCTGCCGGGCGGGCAGGGTGACGACGTGGTGTCCGGGTCGGTCGACGTCGAGCCGATCACCACCCTGCGCGATGAACAGCCAGCGGTCTACGACGAGCTGCTGGACGCCGCAGGCAGATTGGAGCGGCTCGGCGCCGACGTGCAAGAGATCGAGTTCACCGTCGAAGAGGGCAGGCTGTGGCTGCTGCAGACCCGGGACGCTGAGCGGTCCGCGCAAGCCGCGGTGCGATTGGCGCTGCAGCTACGGCACGAGGGGCTCATCGATGACGCCGAGACGCTGCGGCGGGTCACCCCGGCGCACGTACGGACGCTGTTGCTACCCGCCCTTCAGCCCGAAATAAGGCTGTCCGCAAGGCTTTTGGCCAAGGGATTGCCGGCCTGCCCGGGCGTGGCGTCGGGCACGGCCTATACCGATGTCGATGAGGCCCTCGATGCCGCCGAGCGGGGGGAGTCGGTCATCCTGGTGCGCGACCACACCAGGCCGGAAGACGTCTCCGGCATGCTGGCCGCGCAGGGCATCGTCACCGAGGTCGGTGGCGCCGCCAGCCACGCGGCCGTCGTGAGCCGCGAACTCGGCCGAGTGGCCGTGGTCGGCTGCGGCCGCGGGGTCGCCGCATCGCTGGCCGGCAAGTCGATCACGGTCGACGGCGGCGAAGGCGAAGTGCGCGAAGGCAATTTGACCTTGTCCGCCTGGTCGGAGAGCGATACCCCGGAATTGCGGGAACTGGCCGACATCGCGCGGCGAATCAGCCCGCTGCGCGCGCACACCTCCGGTGACCACCCGCACCTGGATGACGCCGGGGAGGCCGCGGTCGCGGCCGCGATGGACGGCGGGCATACCGACGTCGTCTCGGCCACCCCGCTGATCGTCATGCTGACCGCGTTGCGCCTGACGGAAAAGCCCGCCTCATGACCGAACTGGCTGTGCTGCAAGCGGTTCGGCTGAAGGGCCGGGTGCGCCCCGAAGACCTGGCCGCGACGTTGAACGAGGACCCCGCCCGGGTGACCGAACTCGTCGAGCGGCTGACCGCCGCGGGCCTGTTGGCCGACGGCGCGGCGGTGCGGATCACCCCAAGCGGGCGCGAGCGGCTCGCGGCGCTGCTCGACGACGAGCGGCGCGGCGCCGACCGGGCCACGCTGGAAGCCGCCTACGACGACTTTCGTCCGGTCAACGCCGATTTCAAGTCTCTCGTGACCGACTGGCAGCTCAAGGGCGGCCCGGGCGGCAGCGCCAACACCCACGACGACGCGGAATACGATGCCGCGGTGCTGGCCCGGCTCGACAAGGTGCA